>DATJUT010000103.1 GCA_035502185.1 Gemmatimonadales bacterium | reverse complement strand
ACGGCTGATCGCCTCCACTCGCGCGATCAGCTCCTCCATCGCGAACGGCTTGGTGACGTAGTCGTCGGCGCCCGCCCGCAGCGCGTCCACCTTCCCCTCGACCGTGTCCTGCGCGGTGAGCACGAGGATGGGCGTGCCGATGCCGCCGTCGCGCAGGTTGTGGAGCACCTCGAGCCCGCTCAGGCCGGGGAGCCGGAGGTCCAGCACGATCAGGTCCCAGTGCCCCGCGCGGGCCGACTCGAGGCCGGCGCGGCCGTCGGTCACCAGCTCCGCCGTGTAGTGGTGCTCCGTCAGGCCGCGGGTCACGTACTGCCCCACGGTCCGGTCGTCTTCAATGACGAGGATCTTCACCGACGGGCAGGATGACGCGGAACGTGGAGCCGCGGCCCATCTCGGAGTCCACCTCGATCCGGCCCCGGTGGTCCGCGACGATGCCGTAGCAGATGGAGAGCCCGAGGCCCGTGCCGCGTCCCTGGGGCTTGGTCGTGTAGAACGGCTCGAAGATCTTCTGGATGTCGTGGCCGGCAATGCCCGTCCCCGTGTCGGAGAACGCGACGACGACTTCGTCGGCCCGGTCGGGGTTTACGCTGGTCTGGATGGTGAGGGTGCCCCGCGCGTCCATCGCGTCCATGGCGTTGAGCATCAACGCCATGAACACCTGGATCAGCTGCTCGCTGTTGGCCTGGACCGGCTTGAGGCCCGGCGCCAGGTCGCGCTGCAGGTTGACCCGCTTGAACCGCTCGTGATGCTTGAGGAGGAACAGCGTGTCATCCACCACCTTGTTGACGTCGGTGGGGCCCCGGGCGCCCGTGCGCGGGCGGCTCACGTCGAGCAGCCCTTCGACGATGCGCTTGCACCGTTGCACCTCCGTGTCCATGATCTTCACGTACTCGGCGATGCCGGCCTGCACCTCGGGAGCGGCGTCCTCGGCCACGGCGCTGACCGCCTCGCAGCAGGCGCCGATGGTGGCCAGGGGGTTGTTGATCTCGTGCATCACGCCGGCGGCGAGCTGGCCGATGGCGGCCAGCTTCTCCGACTGCGCGATCTGCCGCTGCACGCTCTTCCACTCCGTGATGTCCTCACCGGTGGTGATGACGTGCGTGACTTCGTCGTCGTTGAGCCGCAGCGGGATCTTGGTGATGCGGTAGTGACGCGCCTCGCCCGAAGCCTGGGACTCCTGCTCGATGACCTGCATCTTGCCGGAGGCGAGCACCTCGTCGAACTCGCGCCGCAGCAGGTCGCGCGGCTGGCGGAAGAGCACCTCGAAGATGGGCCGGCCGATCGCCTCTTCCCGGGGCACGCCCTGGGTGCCGGTCTCGCGCTTGCGGTTCCACGCCTGGATCCGGTAGTCGCGGTCGATCACGTAGAGCCCGACCGGCAGCGCGTCGATCACCTTGGCGGTGAAGCGGCGCTGGTCGTCGATCTCCCGGGCGCGGCGCGCGATCTCGAAGGCGAGATCCTGCGACAGCTCCTTGGACGCCAGCAGCGGCGAGAGCACGCTCGCCACCACCGTGAGGACGTCGCGCTCCATCGCCTCGCGGCCGTCCCGCGGCACCCGCACCTGGAGCAGGCCGAGGCGCTCCTCCTGGTGCACCAGCGGCACGCTGAGGTCGAGGGCGTCCCACGTGTCGGCGGGGGTGAGCGGGCCGGTGCGGATGGCGTCGGCGATCCGCGCCGCCTCCTCGGCCGACGGCTCGTCGCCGGTGGTGGCGATGGCGCGGAAGGACACGCCGTCCTCCTCGCGCACCCACAGGCGGCACAGCAGCGCGTCGAAGCCCCGGCGCAGCGTGACGACCACCGACGCCATGGCCGCCTCGGAGAAGACGCCGGCCGACAGGGCGGCGCTCACTTCGGCGAGGATGCGCAGGCCGGGGTGCGAGGGGACCGAGGACGACTGCCCAGACTGCGGCGCGTGCGGGGACGGAGGATGCGCCATGAGTGCCGAACCTAGAGGCCCGTAGCGGAGACTTCAAGCATGCGCTGCCGACGACCACCCCGGATTCACGCGTGAAGCGCCGCGATCTGCTGCGCGCCCTGGCCGCGCTCGCGCTGTGGCGGCCCGCGTTGCGGCGGGCGCGCCGCCGGCGCGACCCGTGGCAGTTTCAGCTCGACGGTGCGCAGCGCTGGAGCCTGGTGCCGCGCGAGGGGCCCGCCGTCGTCGCGGGCGCCGAGATCGCCGTGCGGCTCGGCGCGGGCGGCTGGACGCCGCTCGGCGCGCTGGAGCGGGTGCGCCGCTTCGCGCTCGCGCCCCCGGGGGGCGGCGGCCGCGGCTGGCAGGTGGTGGGCGTGGTGGACGGCGTGGAGATCACCGCGGAGTTCCTCGACGGGTCGCCGCCCGCGATCACCGTGCGGGCCCGCGGACTCGCGGCGGAGCAGGAGCTGGCCGAGATCCGCTTCTTCGATACGGCGACGGCGCGCGTGCCGGCCCTCGACGACCGCGCCGGCTCCCGCCTGTGGATCAACGGCGCCGGGTCGTCGGACGAGTGCCTGGTGGTGCCCTGCGACGGCACGGTGGAGGCCACCAGCCATTGGCAGCTCGCGGTCCTGCCTCCCGGCGCGACGGGCGCCGCGGCGCGCGGGCTGGCGCTCTCCTTCGGTGCCGACGACGCGGGCGTCGGGCGCTTCGCGGTCGGCGAGACGGTCGTGGCCACCTCGTGGCTCGGGCGCCGCCTCGTGGGCATGGCCCTGCCGCCGGCGTCCGCGACCCTCGTCATCGTGCCGGGCGCCGATCCGCTCGACGCGCTCGGCGGCCTGGCCGCCGCCCTGCCCGCCCGCAAGACGCCGGCCGGCTGGGCCTCCGGGCACGCGCTGGGCGCCGCCGTCTCCGAGGCCGGACTGCTGGACGCCGTCGAGGCCGCGCGGCGCCACGCGGACCCGGAATCCCTCCGCGTCATCCTGCTCGACGACGGATTCCAGCGGTCGGTGGGCGACTGGGAAACCAACGACCGGTTCCCGCACGGTCATCGCTGGCTCACCGACCGCATTCACGAGGCCGGGTTCCAGGCGGGACTGTGGCTCGCGCCGTTCGTCGTGGCGGAGCGCTCCGGGATTCAAGTCGCCCACCCGGAGTGGCTGCTCCGGACGCCGCGGGGCGACCTCCGGGTCGTCGCCGAGCGGGAGGACTGGGGCGGGCGCCTCTACGCGCTCGACGGCGGCGCGCCGGTGGTGCAGGACTACCTGCGCGAGCTGGCTCGTCACGTCGTGAACGCCTGGGGTTACGACCTGCTCAAGCTCGGCGCGCTCGACCTCGCGCTCACGGACGCCCCGCCCGCGCGCGCCGGCGCGGCGGAAGGCTACCGGGCGGGCCTGCGCGCCCTGCGGGAAGGCGCGGGCGCGGCGTTCGTGCTGGCGTGCGACGCGCCGCTCCAGCCGTCGGCCGGCCTGGTGGACGCGATGCGCGTCGTCCCCGACCTCACGCCCGGCTTCGGGAGCCTCGTGCCGGCCGCGCGCGCTTCGCTCCTGCGCGCGCACTTCAACGGCGCCGCCTGGACCAACGACGCCGACGCCGTCCTGGTGGGCGACGCGCTCACCGACGTGGAGGCGCGCACCTGGGCGTCGCTCGTCGCGCTGACCGGCGGCACCGCGTTCGCGTCCGACGCGCTCGACCGGCTGCCGGACGGCCGGCTCGACATCCTCCGCCGCATCATGCCCGTGGCGCCGGTCCGCGGGCGCGCGCTGGACATCGCCGATCCCGCGTGGGCCGGGTTTCTGGCGGACGCCGCTCCCGCGTGGCTGCTCGCCCCCGTATCGGACGACTGGTGGATGCTGGCGGCCATGAACTGGGACGACGCGCCCAGGCGCCTGGCGCTTTCGCTCGCCGAGCACGGCATCCGCGGACCCCTCGCGGCCTTCGACGTGTGGGAAGGCGCGAGGCTCGAGGACGTCGACGGTCGGCTGAGCCTGGATCTGCCCGCGCACGGATGCGCCGTGCTGTCCTTGCGCCGCCCGCGCCGCGTGCCCTCCGTGCTCGGGGCCAACCGCCACGTGGTGCAGGGCATCATGGACCTCGAGGACGAGACCTGGGACGGGGAGCAGCGGACGCTGTCTGGCCACGCGGTGCTGCTCGACGATCGGCCCTACGAGCTGACCATCGCGCTCCCGCCCGGCTTCCATCCCGCGGGGGCCACCTGCGACCCGAGCGCCGAGGTCACCGTGGATGCCGTAGACCGGCGCGCCGCGCGGCTCCGGATCGCGAAGCCGCCGGCGGCGGAGCTGGACTGGACGGTGATGTTCTAGCGGGCGGCGGCGGTCAGTGCCGCATCACCGGCATGCGCATCCGGAAGGCGATCTCGCCGTGCGAGGTCGTGCGGCGGCCGACGAGCACCGCGGGGCCGAAGAACAGGCCGACCGACTGGCCCAGCGCGTCGGCGCTGCCGAAGGCGAGGCCGAGCATGGCCGAGGCGCGCGCCCCCCACGGCCCCTGCGGCAGCGGCGAATGAATGTCGGCCGTCCCCGCGACGTCGAACGACGCCTCCAGCTTGACGGACGCCGGATTCCGCTCCGAGCCCACCGACGCGATGTCCACGATCGGCTGGCGGAGCGTCGCGCCAAGCGTGACGAAGAACCCCTGCGACTGGCCCAGCAACACCGCCTGGTCCTGCACGAAGCTGCCGAGCGCGAGCGTGGCGCCCACCGCGGCGGCCGAGTGGCCGAGGCGCCACAGCAGCGCCGCCTCGACGCCCGAGGGCTGCCACGAGCCGCCGGTGTAGGACAAGATCCCCAGGCTGTAGGCGCGGCTGGCGGCCGGCAGCGTGGTATCCTGCTCGAACAGGCCGGGGTGCCGGTGCGGCCCCTCGCCCGGTTCCCCCTGGGCGACGAGCGCGGACGGCGCGAACAGCAGCAGGAACACCCATCGCTTCATGCGTCGACCCTCGCGTCCTTGCATACCCCGACACGGGCGCCCCGGTGCCACCGGCGCGGGCCGCCGGTCACGGGGCGCGGCCCAGGGGCACGCCCGGCACTTCCATCGTGAAGGTGAGCCCGGCCACGCGCCATTCGCCCCGGTACTTCATCAGGTGGAACGCGTCCATGCCGTAGTGGATCGCGGTCGAGTCGCGGGTGACCCCGCAGCGCGCGCGGTAGGTCACCCAGGCGTCGGCCAGCGGGCCGTAGGTCACGACGTTGGCGCGCGCCATCTCGTCGGAGAAGCTCGCCGGGCAGTCCCGGACGCCGCGCTTCTTCCGCGTGGCGAGGTCCACGAATTCCTCGATCGGCACGGTGACGACCGTGTCGCCGCTGTCCGCGGCCGGACGCATGATCGTCGTGATGGTGGCCCGCGGCCAGAAGCTCAGTGCCAGCACCGGCCAATCGCGGGAGGTGAGCCGCGCGTAATAGGTCCGCAGCGCGGCGAACACTTCGGCCGAGGCGACGGAGTCGGGGACGGCGGCCGAGCCGCCCGGGCGGCCGGAGGGCGCGCGCTCGACGCGGCACGACGCGCCGGCGAGCGCGCAAAGCAGGGTGAGGGAAGCGACACCCGCACGGCGCATCACCCAATGTCACCGGGCGGCCGGGCGCGGGCAAGCAGCCTGGCGGCCGCTCGCGGCGCGCCGCATATTCGCGCCGATCCCCTTCCCGAGAGTCCCATGCTCGACCGCCGCTCCTTTCTCGGCTCCTTCGCCTCGGTCGCGGTGCTGGCGCGGGCCGGCCGCCGCACCCGCGCCGTCCCGGCGCCCGACGCCAAGCCGGCCTGGCCGCCGCCGGTCTTCCAGGACGACGAGACCTACTGGCGTACCCTCCGCCGGGAGTTCCTGATCCCCGCCGACGAGGCGTTCTTCAACACGGGGACGCTCGGCAGCATGCCGAAGGTGGTGGTGCAGGCGGTGGCGGACGACCTGAACCTGGTCGCGGGCACCGTGGCGCACTGGAACTACAAGGCCGGCACGCCCGACTACATCAGCGGCTACAACCCCGAGACCGACCTCAGGACCGCGCTCGCGACCCTGATCGGCGCGTCGCCCGACGAGGTCGCGATCACGCAGAATGCGACCCTGGGCATGAACTACGTCGCCAACGGGCTGCCGCTCGAGCCGGGGCACGAGATCATCCTCACCAACCTCGAGCATCCCGGCGGCCGCATGGGCTGGGAGCTGAAGTCGAAGCGCTACGGGATCTACGTCAAGCAGGTGACGGTGCCGGTGCCGCCCGAGAACCCGCAGCAGCTCATCGACCTGTACGTGAGCGCGACCACCCCCCAGACCCGGGTGTGGAGCATCCCGCACCTCACCAGCGGCCAGGCGATCCGCTTCCCGGTCGAGCAGATGTGCGCCATCGCCCGGCAGCGCGGGATCTTCACCGTCATCGACGGGGCGCAGTGCTCCGGCCACTTCCAGCTCGACGTCAAGAAGCTCGGGTGCGACGCGTACTACTCGTCGCCGCACAAGTGGCTGCTGGCGCCGGCGGGCAGCGGGTTCCTCTACGTCACCGCGGACAAGCTGCCCGGCGTGTGGGCGACGCTGGCGTCGGCGACCTGGGACGACTACAAGGCGGGAGCCTACCGCCTGATGCAGATCGGCACCGGGAACCGCTCCCTGCTCAAGGGCTACGCGGCGGCGATCGAGTTCCACAACCGGATCGGGCCGGCGCGGGTCGAAGCGCGGATCATGGCGCTCGCCAACCGGCTGCGCGCGGGGCTGCAGCAGATACCGCAGGTCACCATCCACTCGCCCGTCCATCCCGAGCTGGTGAGCGGAACCACGGTGTGGAGCCTGGCCGGCTACGCGGCGGGCGACCTGATGGACGGACTGTGGGAGCGGGCGAAGATCCGCTGCCGCTCGATGGGCGATCCGCTGGGCGTGCGCCAGTGCTGCCACGTGTACACGCTCATGGACGATGTGGACCGGACGATCGCCACCGTGAGGCAGATGGTCAGGAGGTCGTGATCAGGGCAGTTGCCAGACGGCAAGGGGGCAGTGGTCACCAGATGGAAGTGGTGAGGGGCCAGACCAGATGTCGGTACTGACGACTGGACTGGCCCCTCACCATTCGAGTCTGCCGACCATTCGCCACTCGCCGTCGAGGAGCTGTCCTGCCCACCGACATCCGCCCTCCGCTCACTACAGACTGAACCGGACTTCGTGCTGGTCCGCGGCCGGGAGGCTGACCGAGCACCGGAGGCCCGCGCCCCACCCCGTCACCTCCGGCGCGACCCCCCGGCCATCGACCTCCACTGCCCTGGGCAGTCCCTCCAGGTACGGGGCCAGGGTGATCGCGAGCCCCGGGCCCAGCGTCCGGCGCGTCTCGACGACGAGCGCCGCGCCGCCACGTCGGAACCGCAGGTCGTAGACGCTGTCGCCGCAGCGCACGCCCCGTACCTCGAGCCGGGCCCAGCTCGCGGGAAGCTGCGGGGCGAGGGTGATGCGGCCTGCCGCCGCGTCGGGATCCGCGCCCAGCAGGCCCTCCACGACCGGGAGCACCACCATGGCGGCGGACGCCGCCCGGTCGGGGCAGCCGTCGGCGGCCATCGGCTCCTGGGCGCTCAGCGCCTCGTCGAAGGCGCCCCGCTGGCGGCCGTACGCCAGCTCGGCGTTGGCCCGCAGGTGCCGGAAGGCGGCCGCGCCCAGGCCGGCGCGATACTCCGCGAGCGCCGCCCACCCGGTGAACAGGGGCCGCACGCAGTTCCCGCGTCCGCCGGCCGATGAACCGCCCGTCGGGTGCGAGCGCACGCCCCAGCGCGCGCTGAAGCCGTCGCTCCCCAGGGCCTCGAGGAAGGGCTTCGCGTGCACGGGGTTCACCGATCCCAGGAGCACGGGGACGGCGTGCGCGGCGGTCTGGGTCCACACCCGGCCGCCGCCCGGCCGCAGCGCGCCCGCGTAGCCGCCGCGCTCCGCATCGTAGAAGCGGTCCTCGATCGCGGCCGTGGCTCTGGCTGCGCGGGCCCAGCAGTCCGCCGCGAGCCTGGTGTGGCCGACGGCTTCCGCGGCGCGGGCGAGGCCGCGCAAGGCCGCCTGCCACAGCGCCGACAGGTACAGCGACACCTCCGTGGCGCCGCCCGCGTCCGCTCCCGTGCCTCCCGGGTCGCCGGGGCAGGCGTGCTCGATCAGCCCGTCGCCGTCCGCGTCCAGCGCCAGGCCGAACGCCAGCGCGCGCTCGACGTGTGGCCACACCGACGCGACGAAGTCGCGATCACCGCTCCACGCCAAGTAGCGCGCCACGAGCAGCAGGTACAGCGGCGTCGCGTCCGCGGCGTCGAACAGGAACTGGCCCGACGTGGTCGCCTGGTGCAGCACCTGGCCCGTGACGTCCTGACGGTCGCCCAGGAAGCGGATCACCTGGCGGGCCAGCGAGAACTCGCCGACCGCCAGCAGCGCGAACGCGGCCCAGCACGCGTCCGGGGTGACGAACCACGCCTCGCCGGGCCGGCCGTCGTTGCGGCCGGGACGCGACGCGGCGTAGCCGGCCAGAAGCGAGCGCCCGACGCCGGGCGCGTCGCCGAGGAAGCCGTCGAGCCGGCGCTTCGCCCACCCGAAGGCGCGGTCGAAGGCGGCATCGCCCGAGCGCACGCGGAGGCGGGCCTCGGCGACGACCGACGAGCGCTGGATGCGCTGGCGCACCAGGCCGGCCACGCCGAGCCGCCGCACGCCGCGGAGCGTGCGCTGCAGCTCCGCCTGGCTCGCTCCGCCCGCGACCGCCACCACCAGGGGCGAGCCCAGCGGAGTGCGCAGGCGGCAGCGCACGGCCGGCGCGCCGCCCGCGACCGGCGCCATCTCGACCGTCGCGGCCCGGCTCACGAACAGCGCCACGACCCCGTCGTCGCTCTCCGACGCCACCACCGCGACGCGGCCGTCGCTGCGGCTCCGGTACACGAGGTTGCCGCCGCAGCCGGCCGCGAACGGCCACACCCGCCGCAAGTCCGTCACCAGCTCGATCTCGAAGTCCGCGGGTCCGCGACCGACCGATTCGCGCCGCTTGCGTCCGGGCCGGTACTCGACGATCGCCACCGGCTGCTCGAGCGCGACGAACGAGGTCTCGAGCAGCCGGCGCACCGGGGTCTGGAGCGTGCGGACGACGAGGTCGGGCGTCACGTCCGCGTGAACGCCCTGCAAGGCCTCCCCGTCCGCCCTGACGGTCCACGACGCCACGGCGCGATGCGGATGCGCCCACAGCTCGCGCACGCCGGCGACTTCGTCGCCGACCAGCACGAGGCGGCGGCCGGCCAGGTCGTACGGCACCTCGGCCTGCGCCGGAGCGGCGATGAGCAGCGGGTCCTCGGCGGCCACGAGCGGCGCACCCTCGAGGTCCAGCGGCTCTGGAAGGGCCAGCGCCTCGGAGGCGGATGCCACGGTGCCGGGCGACGGCCACCAGGTGCGCGGCTCCGCGCCCGAGGCCGCGGCCCGCAGGGCGTTGCCCAGCAGCCGCTCGAGCCGGGGCCGGAGCCGCCCGTCGGGCGCGGCGAAGTGCGTGAACGCCCCCAGGCAGAGCACCCGGCCGCGCCCGACGGCGTACTCCCACGCCACGACGCGCTCGGGATTCTGGACGCGAAAGCCGCGCTCGACCGCCACGACCCGGCCGTCGGCCGGCCAGGCGCCGCCGGAGTAGCACGCCCAGGCGTAGGACTCGCCTTCCGACGGCGCCCAGCAGTCGGCGCCGGCGTGCAGGCCCTCGACCAGCGGGTGGGGTCCGTAGGTGGCGATGCCGCGCAGGTGCAGCTGCGCCGGCATCGCGCGCAGCTCCTCCGACCACCACTCGTCGCGGTGGTGGCTCCAGGTCAGCTCGCGGCAGTCGTTCGGCGGCACCGCCTCGATGCCGAGCGGGGCCACCAGCGCCGCCGCCTGCAGCGTGAGCAGGAGCCCGCCCCCCTGCGTGACGAAGCCGCGCAGCGCATCGGCCGGCAGTCGGTCCGGCGCCGCGGCGCCGTGGATCCACACGACGTCGGATTCACTGATCGCGGCTTCGAGGCGGCCCGGCTCGTAGCGGCGTGCCTGCACGTCGGCGAGGGTCGTGAGCCACGCCTGCGCCGCATCCCCCTCGGGCCCAGTCTCGGCGGCGAGCCCGACCCTGAGGCTCACAGAATCACTTCGATCGCCGTTCCCACGCGGCCGCGTCCCGCTTCGCGCCCGTCCACCAGCACCGCCAGCCGCTCGCCGTCACGCCGCACGTCCACGCTGCGGCCCTGCATCGGCAGCCCGCGCGCCTCCAGGCCGTCGAGCACGCACGGCATCGGATCGACCACGAACCGGCCGTCGCCCGCCGGGCGGAGACCCACCACGTACTGCACGATGAGGTCGTTCACCCACGAGTGCTGGTAGTCGTCGATGCCCCGGTAGACGCTGGGGCGTCCGGTGACCGGGTGATAGTGCTCGAAGCTGTTCGGCAGCGAGGCGTCGCCGTTCCAGAACAGCATCCGGACGAACTTGGTGACGAACTCGGCGAGGTGTGCCCGCAGGGCCGGAACGTGACCGAGCGCGACGGCGGCTATGGCCTCCGCCACGTGGCTGTTGGCCATCGGCCACACCCGGCCGTTCCACGGACAGTTGTGGCGCTTGCCCTTCCACGCCGCGTCGGCGTCGAACAGCGGGTCCTGGAGGCTGGACGACGGCACCGGGAACGGCGTCCAGAACGAGCGTGCGTCGAACAGGTTCTGGGCGAACCCCGGCAGGTGCTCCGCGCCGACGAGGTCCGTGGCGTACGGGTAGAAGCACACGGCCGCCTTGACCCGGGTGCGGCGCCCGGTGGCCGGGTTCACGTCGCTGAACATGCCCGAGCCCGGATCCCACATCCGCTTGCGCACCGCCTGCGCCGTGGCCTCCGCCTGCACCCGCCACCTGTCGCCCTCGATGCCGCCGCGCGGCGCCAGCAGCGCCAGCGCCCGGAACAGCGCGTAGGCGTAGACCGTGACGTCCACGCCCTTGAGCCGGATGCGGTTCTCCCACCCGTAGAGGTCCGCATCGGGGTCCACGGCCAGGTAGCGGGACATGTACTCCTGACCGGTCTCGTACTGGTCCACGACGTCGTAGAGGTGCAGGCCCTGCGCGTCCCGCGTGGCGACCAGCCACTCGGCGTAGCGTTCGAGCGCCGGCAGCACTTCGCGCAGGAACGCGTCGCTGGGGTGGACGGCGTCGAGCGCCAGCAGGGCGCCGCCCCAGTCCGCGTGGTAGAAGTCCGCCCCCTCCAGGTGGTTCGCGTACACCCGCCCGGGAAACGCGCCGTCCATCCCCTGCGCAGCGACGAAGGTCCGGAGCACGCCGCGCGCCAGCTCGGGGTCGTGGCCCCAGCGCAGCTCCCGGATGTGGCACGGGGCGCTGAACGCCACCGGCTGGTGGAAGTAGCCGATGCCCTCGCACACCGTCGGCGCGGCGTAGTTGCCCCACCCGCTGCTCACGCCGTTGAGCCGCAGGCCGAACCAGCGGTACGCCCAGTAGCGCTCGAAGTACGGGTCGGAGCACCGGAACGAGGGCACGCCGACGAGGAAATCCTCCCACGACGCGCGGCTCGCCGCGGAGAACGACGACGCCTTGCGCGGCGTCGCGGGATCCACGCGCGGCTCCGGCGGGGCGCGCCGGGGCAGATCGGGCTCCACCTGCAGGGCCACGGCCAGGCGGGCCACCCCGCCGGCGGGGATCTCCAGCGCCCGGTGCAGGCCGAGGTAGACGAGGCCGGCGTCCGAGATGCCCCCGAGATCGCTGCGGCAGGCCAGACCGCCGCGGCGGGGATCCCACCGGTCCCAGAACGGGGTGAGCGAGAACCGAGGCAGGTTCGCGGTGGGCTCGGCGCGGACCGCGCCCCAGGTGTCCGTGCCACGGGCAAGCGCCAGCTTCAGCACCAGGTCGAGCGGGTGGCCCTTGCGGTCGATCACCCGGCGCGGCCACGACAGCTCCACCGACGACCACCCGACGGCCTCGGCGGGCACCTCGTCGCCCGGGGCGGTGGTCCACGCCACCGCGTGGATCAGCGCCCGCTCGGTGCCCGTGTTGCGCAGCGCCCACTCGCTGCCGACCACGAAGCCGGGCAGCACCATCCGGGTCTCGACCGCCTCGATCGTTCCGGCCGGCTGGTAGGGCACCTCGAGGGCGGCGGGCGACCAGCGGCGCGCTCCAGGCACCAGGCGCAGCTCCGCGCCCGCCTCGTCGAGGAAGGTGACGGTGAACAGCGGCTGGAGGGGGTACTCGAACAGGTGGGCCTCGTCCCAGAAGCCCGGCACGTCGAGCCAGATGGGGAACGGCGGCGCGAACACCAGGCCCTCGCCCGCCGCGAGCTGCCACTTGTCGGACCGCGCGAGCAGCTCGAGCGGGTCGCTCACGCCGGCCCTCCCCGGGCGTCGCCGATCCGGCGCGCGGCCCGGCGCGCTCGGCCCCCGGCGCCGCTACAGGGCGGCGATCTGCGCCAACAGCTCGTCGTCGTCACGTCGGTGGCCGAGCTCGGCCTCCACATGCGACCAGCGCAGGATCCCCTGCCTGTCGACCAGGAAATACGCGCGCCGCGAGAAGAACTTGTCCTCGAGCAGCGTGCCGTAGACCCGGCACACCTCGCGCTTGAAGTCGGACAGCAGCTCCACCGTCATCTTCTCCTTGGCCTTGAACTCCCGCAGCGTCGGGATGGAGTCCACGCTGATCGGGAGCACGGTGGCGCCGGCGTCCGCGAACCGCGCGAAGTCCTCGCTGAACGCGCTCATCTCGGCGGTGCATGTCGAGGTGAAGGCGAGGGGGAAGAATGCCAGGACCACGGTGGACTTCCCGCGGTACTGGGCGAGCGACACGTCCGTCCCCGACGTGGACGGCAGGGTGAACTCCGGGGCGGGCTCTCCCACGACCGGCGCCATGGCTGTCTCCGGGTCGGAAACGCTCTGAGCTTACAGCGGCGGCGCGCCCGGAGGCAAGCGACGGTCGGGCTACGGCAGGAGCTGCGCCGCGCGCTCGGCGAGGCGGTACAGCGCGGTGGGAAAGACGCCCAGGACCACGACCGCCGTCGAGAGCGCGTAGCACAGCGTCCGGTCGCCGAACGACAGCGGGAGGGGTCCGCGGTTCTGGTCGTCCGGCAGCAGGTAGGCGTACCTGACCGCCACGAGATAGTAGTAGACCGAGACCGTGCTGTTGACGGCCGCGAGCAGGACCAGCAGCCACCAGCCCTGCCCCATCGCGGCGGAGAACAGGAACCACTTGCCGGCGAAGCCCGCGGTCGGCGGCACGCCGGCCAGCGCGAACAGCGCGAGCAGCAGGGTGGCCGCCAGCAGGGGCGAGCGCCGGTGGAGGCCCCGGAGGTCCTCGAGCTGCGGGTTGCTGCCGTCGGCCCCGACGCGCGCGACCACCAGGAAGGCCGCCGCGTTCATCAGCAGGTAGAGCAGCCCGTAGAACAGCGCGGCGGCGAGGCCGGCGCGCGTGAAGGCGACCAGCCCCACCACCACGTAGCCGGCCTGCGCGACCGCGGAGTAGGCCAGCATCCGCTTCACGTCGCGCTGCACGATGGCCACCAGGTTGCCCAGGGTCATCGAGACCGCGGCGATCAGGGCCAGCGCCGTCACCAGCCGGGTGCCCCCGAGGCCCGCGAGCGCCACCAGCCGCGCCAGCACCGCGATGGCCCCGACCTTCGAGGCCGTGGCGACGAACGCCGCCACACCGTGCGACGCCGCCTGATACACGTCGGGCGCCCAGAAGTGGAAGGGGAACACTGCCAGCTTGAACAGCAGGCCGGCCAGGAACAGCGCCATCCCCAGCATCACGGCCGGCTCGCCCGCCAGCTGCGGGAGCTGCGCGGCGATCTGGTCGACCCCGGTGGCGCCCGTGAAGCCGACCAGCAGCGACAGCCCGAACAGCGTGATCGCGGAGGCGGCCAGGCCGATCACGATGAACTTGAGCGCGGCTTCGCGGCCCATCTCGCAGCGGTCGCACATCGGCACCAGGACGAACAGCGAGAACGACGCGATCTCCATCGCCAGGTAGAGCGCGAGCAGCTCGACGGCGCTGGCCAACGCCACCAGCCCGATCGCGGAGGTGAGGAGGAAGAAGAACACCTCGCCGCGCACGTCCTCGCGCTGCCCCCGGCCCTCGCCGGCGATCGCGGCGCCGATCAGGAAGCCCGCGGCCACCGCCGCCTTCACCAGCTGCGAGAACGCGTCCACCCGGTAGGCACCCCAGAAGAACTCCTCGCTCCGCCCCAGCGTGAGCACGCTCGCCGCGAGCACCAGCACGCCGCCGACGTAGGCCGCTCGGCGCGCGCGCGCCGTCCGGTTTCGCTCGGTCATCAGCGCGGCGAAGATCAGCAGCGCCGTCGCGGCCAGCGACGCCTCGGGCAGCAGGGCCACGTAGCGGGTCACTGGACCGCCCGCACGAAGGCCCGCGTCGCGGGCGCGATGACGTTCAGGATCAGGCTCGGCGCGAAGCCGAACAGCAGCAGGAACCCGACCAGGATGGCCCGCGGCAGTGCCAGGAACGCCGAGATGTCCGCCACGCCCGGATGCGCCTCCCGCGGCTCGCCGAAGAAGGCGAGCACGATGACCCGGATCGAGTACGCGAGCGTGACGGTCAGCGCCGCGACCACGATCACCGCCAGCACCGGGAAGGTCCGGAGCGTGGCGAGGAACACCAGCAGCTCGGCCCAGAACGAGGAGAAGCCCGGCACCCCGGCCCCGGTGAGCGCCGCGATGATGAAGAACGCGGACGCCACCGGCAGGGTCCGCGACAGGCCGCCCAGCTTGCCGATGTCGCGGGTGTGCAGCCGGTCGTAGAGGTAGCCCACCGCGGCGAAGAACAGGGCCGTCATGACGCCGTGGCTGAACATCTGGAACACCGCGCCGTTGACGCCGGCCTCCGACAGCGTCGAGAGGCCCAGCAGCACGATGCCCATGTGCGAGACCGACGAGTACCCGATGACGAACTTCAGGTCGGTCTGCGCCAGCGCCACGAACGCGCCGTACACGATGTTCACCGTCGCCAGGACCGCCGTCGCCTGCGCCCAGTAGTGCGCGCCCTCCGGCAGCAGCGGCATCGCGACCCGCAGGATCCCGTAGGCGCCCAGCTTCATCAGCACCCCGGCGTGCAGCATCGACACGGCGGTCGGCGCCGCCACGTGGCCCACCGGCGACCAGGTGTGCAGCGGCCACATGCCGGCCAGGATGCCGAAGCCCACGAACAGGAAGGGATAGACCACCAGCTGGAAGCCGCGTCCGTAGTGCGCCGCCGCCAGGCGCGTGAGGTCGAAGCTGCCCGCACCCGCCCCCCAGTA
This sequence comes from Gemmatimonadales bacterium, assembly GCA_035502185.1. Classification (NCBI taxonomy): domain Bacteria; kingdom Pseudomonadati; phylum Gemmatimonadota; class Gemmatimonadia; order Gemmatimonadales; species Gemmatimonadales bacterium. Next base: position 90,818 of record DATJUT010000103.1, on the reverse strand, counting down.
CACCGCCAGCGCGGCCGGCACCACCAGCGCGGTGCCCACCAGCAGGTACAGGGTGAGCTTCATGGCGCCGTATTCCTTCCGCGTGCTGCCCCACACCGCGATCAGCAGGTACATGGGCAGCACCGCGACTTCGTAGTAGAACACGAAGAAGAACAGGTCCAGCGTCATGAACACGCCGTACACGCCGATCACCAGCAGCGTCATGAAGGCGAAGTACTCCTTCACGCGCTCGGCGAGCTCCCACATCACCAGCACGCCGGTGAGGAACACGATGGCCGTCAGCGCCAGGAGCGGCAGGTTCAGCCCGTCCACCCCGTGGTGCCACTCGATGCCCAGCGAAGGCACCCACGGCACCCGCTCCACGAACTGGTAGCCCGGGGCCGCCGGATCGAACCGCAGCCACAGGACCGCGACCACGGCCGCCGCCGCCACGCCGCTCGCCGCGGCGATCCGCCGGATGGCGCCGGGGTAGCGGGCCGGCGTGGCCAGGATGCCCGCCAGGCCGAGCACCGGGCACGCGAGCAGGATGGTAAGGAGCGGCAGCTGGCTCACCGCGCGCCCGCCGGCCCGAGCAGGTAGGCGAGCGCCGCGACCAGGGCCACCGCGACGGCGACGTAGGCCTGCACGTAGCCGCTCTGTACCAGGGCGAGCAGCCGGCCCCCGCCGATCGTGCCGTTGGCGACGCCGTCCGTGGCGCCGTCCACGATCGTGCGGTCGTTCCAGTGCGCGGCGCGCGCGAGCGCCGTGGCCCAGCGGATCACCGTCGCGCGGTATAGCCGGTCGAGGTACCAGTTGTCGGCGAAGAAGCGGGCCAGGGGCGGCACGCGCTCCACGAACCCGATGCGCGGCGCGCCCGCGCGCCCGAACTCGACCCAGGCGACCGCGATGCCGGCCGCCACCAGCGCCAGCGCGACCAGCGGGCCCGTACCCAGCTCCAGCGGGCCGCCCGCCGCCCCCGCCCCCGCCCCGCCGAGCCGCGCGCCGAGCCACGGACCGAGGTAGCCCAGCACCAGCGTCAGCGCCGCGAGGAACAGCACGGTGCCCCCCATCGCCCGCTCGCCGCCCGTGGTCCGGTGCGCCGGCGCGGGCGATGGCCCGTGGGTGCCGCGTTCGGTGCCGCCGCCCGCCGCCGTCCCGGCGCCGGCGGGCACCAGCGTGAGGAACACCATCCGGAACGCGTAGTAGGCCGTGAGCCCGGCGCCGAGATAGGCGAGCACCAGCGCCGGCCTCGGCGCTCCGTTCCCGAGCGCGGCGAGGATCGCTTCCTTGCTGAAGTACCCGGCGAACGGGATCACGCCCGCGAGCGCCGCGCTCCCGGCCACCAGGCCGAGCACGCCGGCGCGTTGGGAGCGCGGGTCCCGCGCGGCGATCTCGCGCATGTCGTTGGAATGGGCATGGTGGATGAAGATCCCCGCCGACAGGAACAGCAGCGCCTTGAAGCCCGCGTGCGTGGTCAGGTGGAAGAACCCGGCCGCGGTGCTTCCGGCCGCGAGGCCCATCAGCATGTACGCCAGCTGCGAGATGGTGGAATAGGCCAGCACCCGCTTGATGTCGCCGGCCACCATCGCCATGGTCGCCGTGGCCAGGGCCGTCGCCACGGCGAGCCAGAGCAGCGCCCGCATCACCGCCGGAGCGGCGAGGAACAACGGGTGGAGGCGGGCCACGAGGTACACGCCGGCCGCCACCATCGTGGCCGAGTGCAGCAGCGCGGAGACCGGGGTCGGTCCCTCCATCGCGTCCGGCAGCCAGGTGAACAACGGGCCCTGGGCGCTCTTCCCGATGACGCCCATCAGGAGCAGGGCCGCCGCGATCGTGACCGTGCGGGGCGCGAGCGCGCCGCCGGGCGCCGCCGCGGCGATCACGTCGGGGATCGTCGCGAGTCCCAGCGTGCGGATCAGCAGCAGCACCCCGAGCAGGAAGCCCACGTCGCCCACCCGGGTCATGATGAACGCCTTGCGCGCCGCCGCGGCCGGGGCGGGCCGGTCGAACCAGAATCCGATCAGGAGGAACGACGCGAGGCCCACCAGCTCCCAGAAGACCAGCGTCTGCAGCAGGTTCGCGGCGAGCACCAGGCCCTGCATCGCCCACCCGAACAGCGCCAGGAACCCGTAGTAGCGCGCGAACCCCGGATCCCCGGCCATGTAACCCGTGGAGTAGACCATCACCGCCAGCGTGACCGCGGCGACGACCAGGGCCATCGTGGTGGAGAGCGGGTCGAGCAGCACGCCGAACGCCAGACTCCGGGTGGCGTCCACCGGCAGGAAGACCGTCTGGGCGAGCAGCGTCCGCCCCGGCACGGCGACCGTCGCGACCAGCCAGCCGCTGGCGAGGACCGACGCGACCATCGCGGCGATGCCGAGCGCCGCGGCGGCCCGCGGCCGCCCCCGGAGCCCGAGCAGCACGACCGCGCATGCCAGGAGGGGCGCGCCCTGGACCAGCAGCGCGGCCAGGGTGGCGCCGGTCATCCCTTCAGCTCCGAGAGATTCTCGACGTTGATGCTCTGAACCTCGCGCTGGATCGCCACGAACAGCGACAGCGCGACGGCGCCCTCGGCCGCCGCGACGCCGATCAGGATGATGGCCACCACCTGGCCCACCGACGACTGGCCGCCGCTCAGCGACGTGATGGCCACCACGTTGAGCGAGACGGCCGCCAGCATCAGCTCGAGGGCGATCAGCATCCCGATCAGGGAGCGCCGCTGCACCAGCCCGTACAGACCGATGCAGAACAGCAGCACCGCCACCACCAGGTACCAGTGCAGCCAGCTCATGGGGCGCCCCCCGGCCGGCGGGCGGCGCCGCGGTCCTTCCGCGCCACCATCACCGCGCCGATCATCGCCACCACCAGCAGCACGGAGATCAGCTCGAACGCCAGCACGTAGTCCGTCAGCAGCCGGTATCCGGTCATCTGCGGGGTGACCTCGAGGCTCCCGGCCGGTGGCGGGAACCGCGCGCCCCGCAGCGCCAGCCACAGCGCGGCCGCGACCGCCGCCGCCAGCAGGGCCGCGCCGGCGATCTTGGCCCGGCTGCGCCGCGCGCGCGGAGCGTCGAGCGGCTGGGAGAGCATCACCGCGTACACCATCGCGATGCCGAGGGCCCCGACGTACACCAGCAGCAGCACGATGGCGAGGAAGTCGCTGCCGAGCGTGAGGAACAGCCCCGCCACGCCCACCAGCGCGAGCGCGAAGCCGAGGATGTTGTGGAAGATGTTCTTGAGCCCCACGGCGAACAGGGCACCGATCAGGGCCAGCGCGGCCGACGCGCCGAACAGGAACCCGTTCCAGTTCACGGCTGTGTCCCGGCGAGGGAGGGGTCGTCGCCGAACGGCGCCAGCAGGTCGTTGACCGTCAGGTCGCGCCGATAGGCCACGTCGTCGTAACGATCCGAGTACTTCAGCGTATTGGTGGGGCACACGTCGATGCACAGCCCGCACAGGCTGCAGGTCGAGAAGTCGAGCAGGAACTTGGTCGCCCGCATCTTCTTCAGGCCCGGCGCCCGCACGCCCTCGATGTCGAAGCAGTCGGAGGGACAGATTCGCGTGCACGCGTTGCAGGCGATGCAGTCGTGGGTCCCGGTCTCGGGGAACGTCACCAGCTCGATGGGACCGCCCCAGTGCGTCGCGTCGGGTCGCTGGTGCGGGTACTGGAGGGTCACCACCGGCCGCACCATGTGCCGGCCCGTGATCCCCAGGCCCACCAGCAGGCTCTTGAGCCCCGTGAAGACCCGCCGCACCGGGCTCGTCACAGCGGCAGCGCCTCGAGCACGATCGCGGTGAGGAGCAGGTTCACCAGCGCGACCGGGATCAGCAGCTTCCAGGCGAAGTTCATCAGCTGGTCGAAGCGCAGGCGCGGGAAGGTCCAGCGCGCCCACATCATCAGGAACACGACGCCATAGCCCTTGAGGAGGAGGTACAGCGGTCCCAGCCACTGGTGGTCCGCCACCCAGGGGCCCTTCCACCCGCCCAGGAACAGCGTGGCGCCCACCGCGCCCAGCACCAGCATGTTGGTGTACTCGGCGAAGAAGAACAGCGCGAACCGCATCCCGGTGTACTCGGTGTGGAACCCGCCGACCAGCTCCGACTCGGCCTCCGGGATGTCGAACGGCGCCCGGTTGGTCTCGGCGGTGATGCCGATGAAGAAGATCAGCGCCGCGACCGGCTCGTAGAGCGCGTAGGGCACCGTCTGGCCGGCCACGATCTGGTGCAGGTTGAGCGACTGGGCGATCAGCACCACGGACAGCGCGGACAGGAGCACCGGGATCTCGTACGCCACCACCTGCGCCACGGACCGCATCCCGCCCAGGACCGCGTACTTGTTGTTGGACGACCAGCCGGCCATGAAGATGGCGATCACGGTCACGCCCGAGAGCACGACGACCACCACGAGCCCGTTGGGCATTTCCGCGAAGGCCTGCGCGTCGCCCAGCGGCACCAGCGACGTGAGGCAGATGGTCGGGATGAAGATCAGGATCGGCGCGAACAGGAACGTGAAGTGGTCGGTCGCGAGCGGCGTCACCAGCTGCTTGGAGAGCAGCTTCAGCATGTCGGCGATGGTCTGCAGCGAGCCGTGGAAGCCGACCTCCATGGGGCCGAGGCGTCGCTGCGCGTGGGCCGACACCTTGCGCTCCAGCCAGATCAGGAACAGCACGTTGAAGGTGAGGAAGCCGAGGATCAGGCCGGCGCCCAGGACCAGGGTCGCGCCGAAGTCGCCGAGCAGGCGGGCGAGCAGGTCGTGCAGCGCGCTCAGCATGCCCGCGGCTCCGCGCCGGCCGGCTCCCGCCGCCTCACCGGTCCACCTCCGGCATCACCAGGTCCACGCTGCCCAGGATCGCCACCGCGTCCGCGACCATGTTGCCGGGCATCACCTCGGTCAGGACCGCGAGGTTGGGATACGAGGGCGTGCGGAACTTGGCGCGATAGGGCTCCGCGCCCCCCTCCGAGACGATCAGGATCCCGTAGTGCCCGCGGGCGCTCTCGACCGCGTAATACTGCGTCCCGACCGGCGGCTTGAGCCGCTTCTTCACCCCGATGGAGTCGGGGTTCAGGATCGGCCCGCCCGGCAGCTGTTGCAGCGCCTGCTCGATGATGCGGACGCTCTGCTGCATCTCGAGCACCCGCACCATGTAGCGCGCGAACACGTCGCCCTCCTCGCGGGTCGGCACCTCGAACTCGAACCGCGGGTAGGCGCCGTAGGGCTCGGCCTTGCGCACGTCGTACGGCACGCCCGAGCCGCGCAGCGTGGGGCCGGTCACGCCGTAGGAGAGACACAGGTCGCGGGACAGCACCCCGACGCCCTTGGTGCGATTGACGAAGATGACGTTGTCCTCGATCAGGCGGGCGTACTCGTCCCAGCGACCCTTGAGCTTCGCGAGCACCTCGCGCGCGCGGTCCGGGAAGCCGGCGTCGAGGTCCCGGCTCAGCCCGCCGAACCGGCCGGTGCAGTAGGTGAGCCGCGACCCCGTGACCGACTCGAGCAGGAAGAGAATCGCCTCCCGGTCGTCCCACGCATAGAGGAACGGCGTCGCCGCGCCCAGGTCCAGCAGGAACGCGCCGATCCACAACAGGTGTGACGCGATGCGGTTGAACTCCGCGAGGATCACCCGCGCCACCAGCGCGCGCTCCGGCACCGCGATGCCGGCCAGCTGCTCGACCGCCTCGACCCACGCGAAGTTGTAGATCATCCCGGACAGGTAGTCCTGTCGCGACGTATTGGGCAGGAACTGCGCGTAGCTGCGGTTCTCCGCCATCTTCTCGTGCGCCCGGTGCGAATAGCCGATGATCGGCTCCGCCGCCACGATCTCCTCGCCCCGCAGCGTGAGCTTCATCCGCAGCACGCCGTGGGTGGACGGGTGCTGCGGCCCCATGTTCAGGGTGTAGGTGTCGAGCGCGTCAGTGGCGTGCGGGCTGGTCATCGCTGGCGGCCGCGGGCGCCGCGCGCCGGCTGTCGTCGTAGTCGGAGGGCGGCGGGGCCGTGAAGCTCCTCAGCAGCGGGCGCCACGCGGTCCCCTCGGGCAGCAGCAGCCAGGTGAGGTTGGGATGTCCCGCGAACCCCACGCCGTAGAGCTCCCACGCTTCCCGCTCGTTCCAGGCGGCGGCGCCGAAGATGTGGCTCACCGTCGGGACCGGCGCCTCCCGGGGCGCCCACACCCGCCAGACGAGGCGGCCGGACGGGGCGGCGGCGAAGGTGTTGAAGGTGTAGATCAACTCGAAGCAGCCGTGGGGGTCGAGTCGGTCCACGCAGCTGAGCGACTCGAAGAAGTAGCCGGCGTCGCGCACCAGGCGACACGCGTCGGGCAGGCGCCCGGGTGCGATCCACCGGACCTCCACGGCGCCGGCGAACGGGTGCTCGACGGGCGCCGGCACGGTCGCGCCCAGCGCCTCGGCCGCCCGCGCCAGATCAGCCGGCGCGGTCAAGCCGCCGTCCCTGCTTGATCTTGTCCTGGAGCTTGAGGATCCCCGCGATCAGCGCCTCGGGCCGCGGCGGGCAGCCCGGCACGTGCACGTCGATGGGCATGAACTTCTCCGCGCCCTCGGAGATCGCGTATTCGCCGGGGTACTTGAACGGGCCCCCGGAAATCGTGCACCCGCCCATCGCGATCGCCCACTTGGGCCCGGGCATCTGGTCCCACAGCGTCCGGATGACCGGGGCCATCTTCCGGGAGATGGTGCCCGCCAGGATCATCAAGTCGGCCTGCCGCGGCGAGGGCCGGAACAGGCCCACGCCGAACCGGTCGAGGTCGTAGCGCGCCGCCCCGGCGGCCATCATCTCGATCGCGCAGCAGGCCAGCCCGAAGGTCAGCGGCCACAGCGAGTTGGCCCGGGCCAGGTTGAGCACGTCCTCGACCATCGCGAGCCGCACCCACGGCGACGCCTCCACGGCCAGCCGCTCCAGCTCGCGATCGTCCGGGGTCGTCAATCCCACCGGAAGACTCCGGTGCGCCACGAGTACACGACGGCCACCGCGAGGATCGCGACGAACACCACGACCTCGACCAGGACCTGCCAGGTGTGCACGGTGCGGAAGACGAGCGCCACCGGCAGCAGGTAGATCACGTCCACCGCCACGGCGAGGTACAACAGGGCGTAGAGGTAGTAGGCGAGCGAGAACTGGCGCCACGCCCCGCGCTCGGGGACGATGCCGCTCTCGTAGGTCTTGAAGGTGTCCTCGCCGCGGCCGCGCGGCGCGATGAAGTGCGGCACCGCGACGGCGATCATCCCGAAGACCAGCCCCAGGGCCAGGAAGGCCAGGACGAACCGGTATTCGTGGATCGTCGAAGGGTCCATGTCTCCCTACGAATCGGGGAACGACGGCGGCAAGACGGCGCACGCAACAGGATGGAGCGGAAGGGGATCGAACCCTCGACCTCGTGGTTGCAAACCACGCGCTCTCCCAACTGAGCTACCGCCCCGCCGTGCCGCCGCAATGTACCAAGGCCGAAAGGCCCGCTCAAGCAAAACGCGTACCGCCGGCCGCGCGCCGGCGGCCGCGACCGAGGCTAGGGCCGCACGACCGAGAGCGAAACGCCCGTCGTGTCGGCGAGCGCGTAGCTCGGAGCCGCCAGGGCGATCACCCGGGCCGCGTAGCTCCTGAACTGGCGCGTGTCGCTCACCGCGAGATGCGCCAGGTCGCCGGCCGCCAGGCCGGCGCCGACCGGCGCGACGACCACGACGCGCGTCGTGTCGCCGCCCGCCGCCTGCGAGAACACGCGATAGCCGGAGCCGGCCGGCGCCGTCACCGCACTCGTCGGGCCGACCACCGCGAACAGGATGCCCCGATCGGTGGCGCGGGGCGTGGTGAGCCGCACCGACAACTCGCCGGACACCGGCCCCTGGTCGCTCCGGCACCCCGCGGCGAACGCCGCCGCGGCGGCGAGCACGAGGAGGCGCGTCACGGCCGCGCCCCCGACCGGACGCCGGCCCGGGCAGCGAGCGCGCCGGGGTTCCGGTCGAGCCAGGCCACGAAGTCGCCGACGTCGAACCGCCCGTTGTCGTTCCCCAGGCCATCCAGCACCAGCAGCTGTCCGCCGGCGAGCGCACTGCGGCCGGTGAGCAGCTGGGTGAGCACGTCCGCCACGCCGGCGAAGGTCGCCACCAGCGCGTAGGGCCGCACGGCCCGGAGCGCCAACACGCTCGCGCCGGTCACGGTGTCCACGCTCCACCCGACGAACGACGAGCCCGTGTCCGGCACCGGCGTCAGCGTGACGCTGTCGCCTTCGGCCAGGAAGCTGCCGGAGACCGGGTCGATGGTCCGCGTGGCACTCACCGAGCCCGCGCCGATGATGGATACGGACATCAGGTAGCGGCGGGCGACCAGCGCCGTGTAGGTCGCGCCCGCCACCGAGCCGGTGATCGTGTGTTGCGCCGCCTTGCCATCCGACCACGACCGGAACGCGTAGCTCACCCGGCCCGACGGCGAGAGCTGCGTGCTGTCGATCGCGACCGTGTGCGTGGACCCGTCGGCGAGCAGGTCGCGGAACACCGGCGTCCGCACCCCATCCACCTGCACGCTCGCCGCCGTGTCCGAGGCCGCCACGGTGGTGACGCCGCCGAACGTGATCCGGAAGCTCACCGCGCCGAACGGCGCGACCTGCCGGATCGAGTCGAGCCTGAGGCCGGCGGCCGCGCCGGCGTTGGTGCGCGCGGACGGCCGGGTTCCCGGGCCGAAGCTGGCGTTGCCGCTGCTGCCCGGGAACGGGTCCCCGGCATCGCCGCGGTCGTTGCACGCGGCGGGATAGGTGCAGTCGAGCCCGGTGTCGCCCGCCGCCTCCTCGACCGCCAGGGCGTGTGGGAGCGCGGCGTTCACCGAGTTGTTCAAGAGCCGCGTGCTCATCAGCAGCGTGTCGAGATGATAGATCATCAGCCCGGGCCCGTACATCATCGAATCCGAGCCGATCGGCTGCCGGTTCTCGAGCAGGAAGAACTCGTTGGTGCCGGCGAGCGGAACGGCGAAGGCCGTGTCGCCGGTCTCGATGGGACCCACCGCGACCGACTGCGAGGTGGTGAGCGGGACTTCCGCCACCCAGCCCAGCGTCGCCAGCGTCCACGCGCTCATGTGCGCGGGCCGGAACGGCTGCTGCTCGTTCCCCGACGACATCAGGTCCCAGCGGCCGATGCCCTCGGTCTCGCCGCTCACGTCGTAGAGGTCCGGCAGTCCGAACAGGTGGCCGGTCTCGTGCGTGACGGTCCCGATGGGCGCGAGCTGACCCGGCGTGCACCCGGTCTGCCCGCCCTGGGCGCCCTGGATGATGTAGTCGTCGATCACGACCGGGTGCCCGTTGACCGTATCGTTGGTCGTGTACGGCCCTGCACCCCAGCCCGACAGCGAGAACCGGTGCGCCCAGATGCTCTGGCTGGCCGGCTGGTAGATCAGGAGGCACTCGCCGCCCACCTGCGGATCGAGGACCACGATCGCCGGCACGATGCCGTTCGTCGAATCGGCGAACGCGGCGAAGTCCACGGTCGAGTCGGCGTGCAGCAGGAGCTCGCGGATCAGCGCCGGCACGCCGGACGAGCCGCACAGGCCCTGGCAGCCGAACCCGCCCTCGTAGAACGCGTCCGTCTGGGACAGGCGGATGGTGTCGATCACGGTGCCGGTGACCGTCAGTCGGCCCCCGGACACTTCCTGGTAGTAGGTGGTGACCGAGTACGGATTGGCCGGAGCCGGCAGCGTGCCCCAGAAGCGCCGCGCGACCGCGGCGGTGTCCATGATCGCGGCATCGGCGGCGCTGGTGTTCGAGAACAGCGGCAGGAAGGTCGGGTAGCGCAGCGCGCCGCCGACGACCGTGGCCGACGCGGCCCGCAGCGCGGCCGCCGCGGGCGCATTGAGCTGCCGCCAGGCGCCCCGGGCGCGGAGGGCCTGGCGTGCCAGCCGCACGCGGCGCGCCTTCTCGAGCCACCCGTGAGTGAACTCGAAGGCGCCCGGGTGCGCCGCCAGCGTCTGGTAGAACCCCGCGGGAGGCCGGGCGCCGCCGTGCGCGAGGCCCCGCCGGATCACGTCGGCCCCGCCGACCTGGGCCCTCGCGGCCGGCGCGGCCGCCAGGATGCCGGCGACCGCCATGACCACGCCCGCAACGTCGGCGCGCAAGCTCACCCGTCCGCACTCCGTGCGCAGGGATCGGTGCAAGCTAACCGCCCGCCACTTCCGATCGGTAGGCCTTCCGGACGGACCCGGCCCGCGTCACGCCGCCAGGGCGACCAGGACGGCGCCGGCCAGCACCGCGTCCAGCGCCACCGTGGCGCAGTCCAGCCTGAGGACCATCGCGGGCCAGCGCCGCTCGACCTCGACCTCCACCCCGGGCAGCAGCCCCAGGGCCAGGAGCTTCCTCAGGTCCGCAGGACTGTCGGCGGCGAGGCGGCGAACCGTGGCCCGCTGGCCCGGGCCGAGGGACGCGAGCCGCTGGGAGACGAAGAAGTTCGAGCCGATCGGGCAGCCCTCGCACGCGGTCGGCGCCGCGCCACACATCGTGCACTTCATGCCCAGCCTCCGAGCGTGCGCAGCAGCCAGCCCACCAGCCCGCCGACGGTGAAGGCGATCGTCGTCGCCACCACCAGCACCCCGACGGCCACCTTGAGCCCGCGCTCCTTCTTCATCACCAGGAACTGCGCGATGCACGGCACGAACAAGGTGATGGTGACGGCCGCCGTGGTCAGCGCGGCCGGCGAGAGGAGACCGCGGTGCGCCAGGTCGTACAGCCCGGCGGCGCCGAAGTCGCGGCGGAAGAACCCGTACAGGAACGCGGGGGCGGCCTCGGCGGGAAGACCGATGAGCCGCACCAGCGGCACCAGCGCTCCGGTCGCCCGCGCCAGCGCGCCGGTGAGGTCGCCCGCCCACAGCAGCACGCTCGCCAGCAGGAACAGCGGCAGGATCTCGGCGAAGTACCAGCGCACCCGGGCGCCCGTCTTGCGGAGCACGTTGCCCACCTTCGGGGCCCGGAGGCGCGGCAGCTCGAGGTAGAAGCTCGGCGGCTCGCCCGGCAGGAACAGCGCCGCCAGCCGGCCGACCGCGAGGAACACCGCCACCAGCACCATCCCCCACACCACCACGGCCCCGGGCCACGCGCTCAGAATGCCGAGCACCACGCCCAGCTGGGCGGAGCACGGGATGGCGAGCGCCAGCAGCAGCGTCGCGATGACGCGCTCGCGCCGGGTCTCCAGGGTGCGCGTCACCAGCGTCGCCATCGTGGCGCAGCCGAAGCCGAGCACCAGCGGGATCACTGCGCGGCCCGAGAGCCCGACCTTCTTCAGGGCACGGTCCAGCAGCAGCGCCAGCCGCGGCAGGTACCCGGAGTCCTCGAGCAGGGCGAAGACGAGGAAGAACGACGTCACGATGGGGAGCACGATGGCGAAGGCGTAGCGCACGCCGAGGTTGATGAGCCCGTAGGGGCCGTTGACCAGGTCGCGCAGGGGTTGCCACGGGACGAGCCCCGTCACCGCGGCGGCCAGCGGCGCGATCCAGCGCGTGAACACCACGTGGTCGAGCCAGTCCACCGCCGTCTGGGCGCCGAAGCCCCCGACGAACTTGTAGAAGCCGACGTAGAGGACCAGCGCGACGATCGGCAGTCCGGTCCACGGCGACAGCGCCAGCCGGTCGAGCAGCCTGCTGCGACCGTCCGACGCCCCGTCGCCGTCGGGCACCACGCCGTCGAGCAGCGCGAGCGCCATGCGGCGGCGCGCCGTGGCTACGGCCACCGCGTAGCCCTCGGCCCCCGACCATCGCTCGTCGCGCTCGGCCACCACCGCGCGCCACAGCGCCGGCTCCGCCCCGAAGTCGGCTGCGGCCGACTCGTCGCCGGAGAGCGCGAGCTCGGCCGCGAGGCGGACGACGCCCTCCTCCCCCGCCAGGCGCACGACCGGCGCGCGGAACGGCTCGGGCAGCGACCAGCCGTCCACCGGCGGCGGCGCGGCGAGCGCGGCGTCGAGCAGCTCGGGCAGCCCCTCGCCCGTGGTGGCGACCGTGCCCACCACCGAGACGCCGAGCCGCGCCGAGAGCAGCGCGAGGTCGGGAGCGCGACCCTCGCGCCGCGCCTCGTCCAGCAGGTTGCAGGCGACCACGACCGGCGCGCCGAGCGACAGCAGCTGCAGCGTGAGCGGGAGCGAGCGCTCGAGATGGGCCGCCTCCACCACGTGCACGATGGTCCGCTTCCCCGCGGCGAGCACCGCGCGTCGCGCGACCCGCTCCTCCTCCGACACGGCGAGGAAGCCGTACATCCCCGGCGTGTCGAGCACCTCCACGTCGCGGCCGCCGGCCGTGAACCGGCCGCGCGTGATCTCGACCGACGTCCCGGGGTAGTTGGACACCACGGCGTAGATGCCCGTCAGCCGCCCGAACAAGGCGCTCTTGCCGACGTTCGGCGCCCCCACGAGCACCAGGCGCACCAGGCCGGCGTTCGTCTCGCACGCTTCGGGGCGTAGGGCTGTGCTCACGGGCCTCCCGACTGAATTCCAGTCTCAGCCGCTGCACGCCGCGTGCCTCGGCCCGGTGGCGGCGCACGCCCCGTCGTCCGCATCCCGAGGACAAACTGCCCCATTTGCCCGTCAGTTGGTCCTACGACTCCGCCGGTTGAGGCTACGGCAGGGCGGCGTGGACGGCCGGGACGGCCCAGCCGATGGCGAAGCCGAGCGCGGCTCCGGCCACGACGTCGGTCGGGAAGTGGCGGTGCGCGACGACCCGGAGAATGCCGGTCGCGGTCGCAGCGGTGAACAGCGCGACGATCTGCAGCTTGTTCCGGCCCGCGAGGCCGCGGCGGTGGAGAACCGAGGCGTACGCGGCGGCGGCGGCGAAGGCCAGGCTGGTGTGGCTGGACGGGAACGAGCGGCCGTCGTCGGCCGTCGCGGGTCCGGTCGAGGTCGGCAGGTAGAGGAACGGCCGCGGGCGATGGAAGAGGACCTTCGTCCATTCGGTGGCAGCCGACGTGAGCGCTGCGGCCTCGGCGATCACGGTGGCGTCCTCCGCGAAGGCGGCCGTTCCCTCCCCCCGCCGCGACGACGCCAGGAACACGATGCCGAGCGCCGCCTCGGCGCCGAGCGTCGTCGCGCTGAGGACGTCGGGCAGTTTCCGGACCGGACCGACGACGGACCGGTCCACGGCCCACAGGTGCGCGGGATTGCACGGAGCGCAGGTGGCGGACGGGAGCGCCGACGGCCAGACGACCGGGACGAGCGCGGCGCCGACGGCGGCTCCCAGCACGGCCGCGTCGGGCCACGGCGAGACCTTGAAACGGAGGGCTGACGATGGTTGGGCCGCGCCGCGGCCCGCCAGCGCCGTCACCAACATGAGAGCGAATGTCAAGGCGCGCCGCAACTTGCCTCCTGCCCGGCTCCACGGTACAATGCCAGCTTCGTGTCTTACAGGGGGGTCGGTGGCAACAACCCAAATCGCGCAACACATAGCGCTCTTCGAGAAGTGCAAGAACTTCACGCAGGCGCGCGAAGTCCAAGCAGCCGGGCTGTACCCCTACTTCACCCCGATCTCGGAGTCCGAGGATACGGTGGTGAAGATCGGGGGCAAGAGCAAGGTGATGATGGGGTCGAACAACTACCTCGGCCTCACCCACCACCCCAAGGTCCTCGAGGCCGCCCGTCAGGCGCTGGAGCGTTACGGCTCGGGCTGCACGGGGAGCCGGTTCCTCAACGGCACGCTCGATCTGCACGTGACGCTCGAGCTGCGACTGGCGCAGTTCGTGGGCAAGGAGGCGGCGCTGGTCCTTTCGACCGGCTACCAGGCGAACCTGGGCCTGGTGTCGGGTCTGGTCGGGCGCGGCGAGATCGTGTACCTCGACAAGCTGGACCACGCCTCGATCGTGGACGGCGCGAAGCTGTCGTTCGGCGACGTGGTGCGGTTCAACCACGGGGATCTGGAAGGGCTGGAGCGCTTGCTGGGCCGCGACAACCGGCCCAAGGGCGCGATGATCATCGTGGACGGCATCTATTCCATGGAAGGCGACATCGCGGACCTGCCGAAGCTCGCGCAGCTGGCGCACCGCTACGGGGCGGCGCTGGCGGTGGACGACGCGCATTCGGTGGGCGTGCTGGGCGCGACCGGCGCCGGCACGGCCGAGCATTTCGGGATCGTGGACGAGGTGGACCTGATCGTCGGGACCTTCTCGAAGTCCCTGGCGTCCATCGGCGGCTTCGTGGCCGGCCAGGAGTACGTGATCCACTACCTGAAGCACCACGCGCGGCCGCTCATCTTCTCGGCGGCCCTGCCGCCGTCCAATACGGCGGGCGTGCTCGCGGCGCTGGACATCCTGCAGGCGGAGCCGGAGCGGCGTGCGGCCCTGTGGGCGAACAGCAAGCTGCTGTCCGACGGCCTGCGCTCGCTGGGGTACAACCTCGGCCAGAGCGAGACGCCGATCATCCCGGTGCTGGTCGGCGAGCTGGAGCGCACGTTCCTGTTCTGGCGCAAGCTGTTCGACGTAGGCGTGTTCACCAACCCGGTCGTGCCGCCGGCGGTGCCGGCGTCGCAGTGCCGGTTGCGCGCCAGCGTGATGGCGACGCACACGGCCGACCAGATCCAGTTCGCGCTCGATGCGTTTGCGGCCGTCGGCAGGCAACTCGGGGTCATCCACTGACCGCTGAAGCAGTGACCGTGAGGTCGGTCGCTTCGGCGGCCGACCTCCGGGCGTTCATCGACTTTCCCTACCGGCACTACCGCGACGACCCGCTGTGGGTCCCGCCGCTGCGCCGGGACATCGCCACTCTCCTGTCCCGCACCCGCAATCCCTTCTTCGAGCACGCCGAGATGGCCTGCTTCCTGGCCGAGCGCCCGGGGGGACGGCTCGTCGGCCGGATCGCCGCCATCAAGAACGACGCCCACGGCCGGGTCCATCCCGAGGAGGCCGGGGTCGGCTTCTTCGGCATGTTCGAGTCGGTGGACGACCAGGCGGTGGCGGACGCGCTGTTCGCGGCCGCGGCGGCGTGGCTGCGGGAGCGGCGGCTGACGGTGATGCGCGGCCCGATGAACCTCTCCACCAACGACGACTGCGGCCTGCTGGTGGACGGCTTCACGACGCCGCCGGTGGTGATGATGCCGCACAACCCGCGCTCCTACCAGGCGCTGCTCGAGCGGGCGGGGTTCACGAAGGCGATGGACCTGCTGGCGTACTTCGGCGGGCGCGAGTCCGTGCCCGAGCGCCTGCGGGCGGCCGGACCCAAGCTCGCCAAGCGCTACAACATCTCGCTTCGCCCGCTCGACAAGAAGCGGTTCTGGAGCGACGTGGCCCTGGTCAAGGACCTGTACAACCGGGCGTGGGAGAAGAACTGGGGCTTCATCCCCATGACCGACGCGGAGATGAACCACCTGGCCAAGCAGCTCAAGCCGGTGGTCGTCCCCGACCTGGTGGTGTTCGCGTCGATCGGCGAGCGGCTGATCGGCTTCGCCATCGCGCTTCCGGACTTCAACATGGCCCTGCGCACCAACCGCTCGGGCCGCCTGTTTCCGTTCGGGCTGTTCCGCATCCTGTGGAACCAGCGGAAGATCAACCGCGCCCGCGTCATCACGCTGGGCGTGCTCCCGGAGTACCGGCGGACGGGGGCCGACGCGCTCATGTACGAGTGGCTGTGGCGCACCGCTCACGCGCGCGGGATGCCGCAGGGCGAGTCGAGCTGGATCCTCGAGACCAACGCCGCGATGCGCAACGGGCTCGAGCGGATGGGCTTCACCGTCTACAAGACCTACCGGGTGTACGACCGGGCCGTGTGAAGGCCCTGGTCACCGGCGCCACTGGTTTCGTGGGCGGCCACCTGGCTGCCACACTGGTGAGGCGCGGTGACGACGTCGTCTGCCTCGCGCGCCGGCCGCAGCAGGCCGCGCTCATCACCTCCCTCGGCGCACGCCCCGCCCCCGGAGCCCTGGAGGATCTCGACAGCCTGAAGGCGGCGCTCCGCGGGGTGGAGGTGGTCTACCACCTCGCCGGACTCACCGCGGCCGCCTCGGAGCGGGAGTTCCTCGAGGTGAACCAGGGAGGGACCGCCCGTCTGCTCGAGGCCGTGCGGGCCGCCGCGCCCAGCCTGGTGCGGCTGGTGCACGTCTCGAGCCTCGCCGCCGTGGGCCCGACCGGCCGCGGCACCCTGCTCACCGAGGACTCGCCCTGCCGCCCGGTCACGGCGTACGGCCGCAGCAAGCTGGCCGGGGAGCAGGTGGTGCGCGCCGCCCCGGCGCTGCGCTGGACCATCGTCCGGCCGCCGGTCGTGTACGGTCCGCGGGACCGGGAGCTGCTGCGGCTGTTCCGGATCGCGCGCCGTGGATTCGCGCCGGTGTTCGGCCTGGGCCGGCAGGAGCTGTCGCTGGTGTACGCGTCGGACCTGGCGGAGGGGATCGCGCGAGCCGGCCTGGAGCCGGCGGCTCCGGGCGAGACCTACCATCTCGCCCACCCCGAGATCGTCACCGCCCGGCGGCTGGCGCGCGAGGTGGGGCGGGCCGCCCGGGGCGGGAGGGCACCGTTCATCCTGCCCGTGCCCGGCGCGCTGGCCGTTCCGATCGTGTGGGCGATCGGGCGGGCCGCCGCGGCCGCCGGGCGGCGCACGGTCGTCTCGGCGGACAAGATGGCGGAGTTCCTGGCGCCGGCGTGGGGGACCTCGGTCGCGAAGGCCCAGCGCGCGCTGGGATGGCACCCGCCGCACGACCTCGACCGCGGCCTGGCGGAGACGGCGGCATGGTACCGGACCGAACGGCTGCTGGCCTAGGCGAGCGGCGCGGCGCGGGGCCCGTGGAGGTTCTCAGCCGCGGCTTCGTCCTGGCGATGGCCGCGGCCACCGTGGCGGCGTCGGGCAGGGTCGCCGCCTGGCCGTGGCTGCTGGCGGCCGACGTGCTCGCCCTGGCCCTGGTCGAGCTCGTGGCGCGCGCGCCGGCGGCGGGCCGCGTCGGCGCCGCCATCTCCCTGTGGTACCCCTACCTCCTGATCCCCGCCTACTACTGGCAGCTGGGCGTCCTCAGCCTCGGGGCGCAGGCGCGGGACCCGCTGGTGCAGCGCTGGGAGGCGGCGATCTTCGGCGGGCAGGTCAGCGTCACGTGGCACCAGGCCTCCGCCAGTCCGCTGCTCTCCTCGGTGCTGCACGCCTGTTACCTCGCCCACTACGCCATCATCATCGGCGTGCCGGTGTGGCTGTTCCTGCGCTCGGGGCGCGAGGCGTGCGCGCGGGCGCTGTTCGGCATCACCCTCGCGTTCTACGTCTGCTACCTGTGCTTCGCCGTCTTTCCGGTGGCCGGCCCGTACTACGCGCTGCCGGCGCCGACGGGCCCGATGGAGAACCTGTTCCTCGACCGGCTGGTCCGCGGCGTGCTGGAGAGCGGCTCCTCGTGGGGGACGGCGTTCCCGTCCTCCCACGTCGCGGCGTCCTGGTGCGCCGTGCTGATGGCGCGGCGCCACGCGCCGTGGCTCGCGGCCGTCCTGGCGCCGGTGGCCCTCGGGCTCGCGGCCGGCACCGTGTACGGGCAGTTCCACTACGCGGTGGACGCGCTGGCGGGTGCGGCCGTGGCGGTGGCCTGCTTCGCGCTCGCCGACCCGCTCAGGACATGGCTGGCGCGGCGTCCGGCCGGCCGTCAGGTCGCGGCGGCGCCGTAGGCCTCGCCGCCGTAGCGGGCCCTGAGCTCCCCGACGCCGCTCGGGTCGCCCATGACGATCAGGGTCGCCCCCTCGGCGATGCGGGAGCGCGGATCCGGCTTGAAGGCCCAGGCGGCGGTGCCGGGCTCGAGCAGCGCGAGCAGCAGCAGGCCCGGCATCGCGTTGACGTCGAGGTCCCCCAGGGACTTGCCGATCGCCGGAGAGCCGCGACCGACGCGCAGCTCCTCCACGCGGAGATTGCGGTCGCGGTCGCGCAGCATCTTGTCGAGGAAGGTCACGACCATCGGCCGGATCATCTCGGAGGCCATCCGCATGCCGCCGATCCGGAACGGCGACACGACCGCATCGGCGCCGGCGCGGCGGAGCTTCGATTCGTTGCGGTCGTCGACCAGCATCGCGACGATGCGCAGCGACGGGTTGGCCTGGCGGGCCGTCAGCGTGACCAGCACGTTGTCCCGGTCGGATTCGAGCGCGGCCACGAGGCCGGCGGCGCGGGCGATGCCGGCCTCCGCGAGCACCTCCTCGTCCGAGGCGTCGCCCGCGACGTAGAGCAGCTCCTGGTCGGTGGACAGGGGCGGCAGCGTGGTCGCCTGCGGGACGACGGCCACGACCGGACGCCGGGAGCTGAGCATCTCGTCGATGAAGTGGCCCGCCACGACCCCGGCGCCGCACACGATCACGTGGTTGCCGAGCTCCGCGATCGCCCGCCGCATACGCTTCCTCCAGAACACGTGTTCGAGCTGGCCCTCGACGAAGAACGCGGTGATGGTCGACGCGAAGTACACCAGGATGCCCATCCCGAACAGGATCAGCACCATCGTGAAGATGCGCCCGGCCGGGTTGCCCTCCATCGGGATGATCTCGCCGTAGCCGACCGTGGTCAGCGTGATCACCGTCATGTAGAGGCTGTCGAGAAGGCGGTGCGGCCCGTGCCCGATGATGGTGTAGCCCACGACGCCGACGGCGAACACCGCCAGCACCGCGATCCCGGCGGTCGTCAGCCGGCGCCGGACTTCGGCGAGCTGCCGGTCCGCTTCGGTCACCCTGTTCATCCGTGCTCCCGCGGGTCCGGGCACAAGCTATACGGTTGACGCCCGGCCCGGCAAACCCCATTCTTTCCGCGCGTCGTTTCCACCGTTCACGCCGTCTGGGAAGGCTCCGGAGTCACCATGACGCTCGCCGATCTGCCCGTTCTCAACCCATCGACGCCCGGTCGTGAGGCCAGGCGCGCGGTGCTGGTTGCTCTCCTGTTCGCCGCTTTCGGGGCGCTGTACGCGCTGGCGCGCGCCGCGGCCGCGGCGCCGCCGGACCTCTCGGCCTCGACCGGCGACGTGTTCGGGTTCGCCTATCCGCGCGGCTGGGGCCTCGCGGTCTCGATGTGGTCGGGCGCGGCCCGTTGGCCCACCAGCCTGGCCAACGCCGAGACGTTCCTGGCGGTCACGGCCACGGTCATCATGGCCATCGCCCTGATCGTGGTGATGCACCCGGACATCCTGGTGCGCCAGGGGCCGCAGTACGTGTCGCCCGCGCGGCGCATCACGACCGTCGTCGTGGCGTTCGTCATGGCCTTCCTGATGTACCGCCTGGTGATCGCCGTGGACGGGGTCTTCTCCTTCGACACCCTCGCCACCAATCCCGACAAGGCGCGGCGGGTGCTGGTCGGCCTGGGCGCCCTCGCCGCGATCGTGTTCGGCGGCATCTGGTCGTTCATCGGCCCGAAGGACTTCGGCCGGCGCATCCCGCTGCGGATCTCGCACGGGGCCCTCGGCGGCCTCGCCGTGTGGGGGGCCGTGGCCCTCGCGACCCTGCTGTCGAGCCAGGCGCGCGGGTTCCTGTCCAGCACCCTCGACACGTTCTACACGCTGCTGACGGTGGACGCCGCGAACGGGACGCCGGGCGCCACGGCCGGCTGGGCCGTCGCCTCCGACGTGCTGACCGCCGCGACCGCGATGGCTCTGGCCGGCGCGCTGCTCATCGTCACCGCGCCGCAGTCCCTGGGCCCCGGCAACCGGCGCGGCAGCGCGATCGTGTCGGGGGTCGTGGCGCTGTTCCTGATCGTCGTCGCGGCCACCACCTGGAGCACGACGCAGGCCCGGGCGCGCGAGGTCAACGTCAACGTGACCAGCACGCTGCAGCTCGACCGGACGGCGCCGTCGCGCACGCCGGTGCTGCTCACCGGCCAGAATCTCGCGGCGGCGCGGCGCCTCGTGGCCCGGCCCCTGATCCAGCCCACGACCACCGCGGACGACTGCATGCACCCGGGCGGCGAGGGCCGCGACCTGCCGGCGCGGACCGCGAGCAACGTCCGCCGGCTCACCGCCTGGCTGGACACGCATCAGGACGTGGTGAACGGAACGGCGGTGCGCGTGGCGAGCTGCCGCGCGGCGCTGCAGGCCCTGCTGTGGGAGCCGGACTCGGCGCGGGCCGGCATCTTCCTGTCCCGGCACCCGGAGCGCGTCGGCGCGCTCACCTATCTGTACGCGATGTCGGGCGTCAGCACCCCGCGGCCCGCGTTCCTGCGGCGGATGCTGGCGTCGCTGGCCGACACCGCGCGGTTCGCGTACGGCGCCGAGGCGCCCAAGCGGTTCGTCAACCTCGCCCGGCTGGCCGGCGACACCGCGGCCGAGGCGGCCTGGCGGCAGCGCTCCCTCTCGCCCGCGACGCCGCAGGAGATGGCCTCGATGCCGGCGCGGCCGGCGTACGTCGACGGCGTGGTGAGCGGCCGGATCGCGGCCAGCGGCGCCGGCTGGCGGATCGCCCTGCTGATCGCCGACGAGCCCGGGTCGGGCAGCGATCCGACCATGCAGGCGCCGCGGTCCGAGGGCTCCGTGCTGTCGTCCATGGTGACGGCGGCCGATGTCGGAGCCGACGGGCGGTTCAGCTTCGGCGGCCTGCGGGACGGCTTCTACCAGCTCGCCCTGCTGTCGCCCGAGGGCGTGGGCGTCGCGCAGCTGACGTCGCTGGTGGTCAAGAACGACCCCGGCGTGTTCCAGCTGGCGCCGGCGCGGAAGAACAAGGATGTGGGGACGATCAGTCTCACCTACTGAAGCGTGAGAGGTGAGAGGTGAGAGGTGAGAAGGTGAAGTGAGAAGTGAGAGGTTCCGTGAGAGGTGAGGGGAATCCCCTCACCTCTCTCGTCTTTCACCTCTCTCCTTCACCTCTCACGTCTTTGCCTCTCACCTCTCACGTCCTTGCCTCTCACCTCTCACCTGAACCTCTCACGCCTCACCTCTCAGCTCTCACGCTTCACCCGCTGTGCAAGTTCTTCTCCCCCACCCGTCTCCCGGTCAGAACCCCAACCGGGAGCACCCATGTTGAGACGTCTCGCCGTCGCTGCAGGTCTGGTCGCGCTCACCGCGGGCGCGCTCGAGGCCCAGGGCTGGATCGAAATCCAGCGCCCGCTCCCACCCGGACTGCCGTCCCAGGTGGTCCGGGTCAGCTCCGCGGTCCGCACCACCATCGAGGGCCGCGTGGCCCGGGTCGAGGTCGAAGAGCAGTTCCGGAACGCGGGCGGCGGCCTCGCGGAGGGCAGCTACCTCTATCCCCTCCCCGGCGAGGCGGTGTTCACCGACTTCTCCCTGTGGATGGGCGAGGACCAGGTGCGCGGCGAGGTGATGGGCGCGGACCAGGCCCGGGGCATTTACGAGGACATCGTGCGGCGCCTGCGCGACCCCGCCCTGCTGACCCTGGAGGGCCACGGTCTCGTCCGTGCGCGCATCTTCCCGCTCCACCCCGGCGAGACCCGCAAGGTGGTGATGCGCTACACCCAGGTGCTCGAGCGCGCCGGAGACGCGCTGCGGCTCCGCTATTCCATCGGCGACCGGCCGACCACGGCCGGCCGCGGCTACCTGGACCAGCCGGCGCCGACCCCCACGGACGCGTTCCGCTACACCGTGAGCGTGCCGGATGCCGACGCCTACGGCACGCCGTACTCGCCCACCCACCGGGTGACGACGCGGCGCACCGGCACCGGGATGGAGATCACGCTCGATCCGGACGCCGCGGGCGACGTCGAGATCTTCATCCCCCTGCGGCGCGGCCTGGTGGGCACCAGCGTGGTGACCAACGCGCCCGGGGGCGAGGACGGGTACTTCATGCTGCTCGTGTCCCCGCCGACGGCCGAAGACGGGCCGGCCATCCCGCGCGACCTCACGCTGGTGCTCGACGT
The DNA here is from genome assembly GCA_035502185.1 of Gemmatimonadales bacterium. Taxonomy (NCBI): domain Bacteria; kingdom Pseudomonadati; phylum Gemmatimonadota; class Gemmatimonadia; order Gemmatimonadales; species Gemmatimonadales bacterium. The sequence continues at coordinate 69,092 of DATJUT010000103.1, read as the reverse complement.
CTCGGGCTCGATGTCCGGCGAGAAGATCGATCAGGCCAAGGCGGCGCTCCGGCAGGCCATCACCACGCTGCGGCCCGTCGACCGCTTCCGCCTGGTCGCCTTCTCCACCCGGGTCGTGAACTTCCGCGACGGCTTCGTCCCGGCCACGGAGGACAACCTCCAGGCCGCCCGCGCCTTCCTCGACGGTCTCGCGGCCGACGGCGGCACCAACATCGCCGGCGCGCTCGACGCCGTGCTCGGCGCCGACACCCCGGCCGAGCGGCTGGCCATCGTGGTCTTCGTCACCGACGGCATTCCGACCGTGGGCGAGCAGTCGCCCGAGCGCATCGCCTCGCTCGCCGGCGGCCGCATCGGTCACGCGCGCATCTTCACCGTGGGCGTCGGGACCGACGTCAACACCTACCTGCTCGACCGGCTCGCCGTCGAGGGCAAGGGCAGCGCCGAGTACGTGCCGCCCGGGGCCGACATCGAGACCGCGATGAGTGCTGTGCTGGCGAAGATCCAGCACCCCGCGCTGGTGAACCTGCGCCTGGCGGGGAGCCCGGTGGCCTTCGAGCAGACGTACCCGGCCAGCCTCCCCGACTTGTTCTACGGAGAGGAGCTCGTGGTGTTCGGCCGCTACCGGGGCACCGGATCGGGCCCCGTGGTCGTGACCGGGGAGCGCAACGGCCGGATCGAGCGCTTCACCGCCGATGCGTCCTTCCCGGCGACGGCCGCCGGGAACGACTTCGTTCCCCGGCTGTGGGCGTCGCGCCGGATCGGGGACCTTACGCGCCAGATCCGGATCGAGGGCGCCACGCCCAGCCTGGTCGAGGAAGTGCGCGCCCTGGGGCTGCGCTACGGCATCCTGACCGAGTACACGTCGTACCTGGTCCAGGAGCCGACGACCGCCTGGAACCAGCCGGCGCCGATGCCCGCCTCCGCGGTGCTGCGGGGCGGTGCGGCGGGGGCCGCGCAGCAGACCGGGCGCGACGCCTTCGCCAACGCCAAGGCCAGCGCCGCCCTGGGCGGCGTCTCGACGCTCGACGCCGCGGACCACGTGGCCGGTGCGCGCGCCCTCGAGCTGGCGGCGGCCGCCCCGGGCCGCAGCGCCGTGCGCCGCGTGGGCGGGCGCCTGTTCGTGCAGTCGGACGGCGTCTGGACGGACGCGGCCTACCGGGACAGCTTGAAGGTCGTCGAGGTCGCGCCGTTCAGCGACGCCTACTTCGCGCTGGTGCGCGCACTGCCCGAGATCGCCCGCTGTCTCCCCGTCGGCGACCAGGTCCTCGTGGCGGGACGCCACACCGGCGTCAGGATCGCCGCCACCGGCCTGACCGCGTGGCGGACGGGCCAGCTGGAAGCGCTGGTGCGGGAGTTCAGGGGCGTCTGAGCCGCGCCGAGGGAACCGGAGGTACGACACGACCGACGTGGCCGAGCTGTACGACCGCTATCACGACTCGCTCGTCCGGCTGCTGTACCGCCGGACGGGCGATCGTGACAGCGCCGAGGACCTGGCGCAGGAGGTGTTCGTCCGCGCGCTGGAGACGCCGCCCGCCAACCCGCGGCCGTGGTTGTTCGCCGTGGCCTTGAACCTGGCGCGGGAGGACTGGCGGCGGGCCGCGCGCCGCGGTCGGAGGCTCGAGCTGCTGAAGGGCGAAGTCGGCGGCACCACGGCGCCGGCGGCCGACGCGGCTCTCGAGAGCGACGAGCGGGCGTCCGCCGTGCGGGCCGCTCTGGCAACGCTGGGCGAGCAGGACCGCTCCGCGCTGCTACTCAAGGCCGAGGGGTTCAGCTACGACGAGATCGCGGCGGCCCTCGGCCTGGCCAAGGGATCGGTCGGAACGACCCTGGCGCGGGCGCGCCGGCGCCTGGTCGAGTCGTTCCACGGTCAAGGACGGGTGCAACATGTCGCACATTGACGACGGCAGGCTCAACGCGCTGCTCGACGGCGAGCTGGACGCGGTGGACGTCGCCACCGTACAGGCGCATATCGCCGCCTGTCCCGAGTGCGCCAGGCGGTTCGAGGAGGCGAAGCGGTTCCTGGCCGAGTCCGCGGACCTCCTGGGGGCGCTGGAGCCGCCCGCGGCCGCGGCCCCCGCTCAGGCCTCGAGGCGGGTGTCCCGCACCGCGAAGGAGGCCGCGCTCGACGTGGACGAGGCGACGCAGCAGAGCCCGGCGATCCGTCCGGTGGCGGTGGAGCCGCTGCTGCGCCGCCCGCCGCGCCCGAAGCCGGAGCGGCGGTTCGATCCCACGTCGCTCGCCTGGGCGGCGATCATCGTGCTGGCCATCGGGGTCGGCTACCTCGCCAACGAGGTTCGCCACGCCCGGGAGACTCAGGGCCCGGCGACGGCGATCGTCCCGACGGCCGCCGCGCAGCGGGCCGCGGGGCAGGTCGACTCGAATGCCGGAGGAGCCGCGACCACCGCGCGCGCACGGGACGTTGCGGCGCAGCCGCCGGCAGTGAGCGGCGGCAGGCGCGGGTCGCAGGGGCCGCCGGCGGCCAAGGCGCCGCCGGGCGAGGGTGAGCCGCCGGTAGCCGGACGGACGTCCACCGGCCTCGGACACAAGCGGCTCCAGCCGCCCGGCCGAGCCGCGGCCAACCTCGCTCTCCAGGCGCCTGCGCAGCCGACCAAGGCACTGGACGCGGCGTCCGCTCCCGGTGCGGCGGGCGGCGTCGCAGCCGCGGCCCCTGCCCCTGCCGCGGCCCCGGCCGCGGAGCGCAACGCCCCGCAGGATCGCCGCGCCCGGCCGGTGGCGGAGGGCGGCGCCGACTCGGTGCTGACGGTGGTCCCGCGCGAGCCGGAGGCGACCGGCGCGCACGCCCAGGAGGAGGCGCGGCGCGGCGCCGCGCCCGGCACCGCCTTCCGCACTGCGACGCTCGAAGAGGCGGTCGCGAGCCTCGGGGGCACCATCCGGCTGGTGGACGGCCTCGAGATCGAGCGGGTGCAGATCGGCCCCGGGCGGCTGGTGGCCGGAGCGGACAGCGCCGGCGAGGTGGTGCGGGTGACGTACACCGAGGCGGGCCGGGCGCTGCTGCTCGACCAACAGCGCGTGGAGGCCGTGGCGGGCGCCCCGGCCGGGGAGCGTGCGGCGCGGGCGGCGGACGAGCTGGGCCCGGGCGACACCGTGCTCACCGTGGCTCCGGACGGCTGGGGGCGGGCGCGCTGGCTCGATCGTGGCGGCTTGTGGCTGTCGCTGAGCGGGCGCGTCCCGGCCGACACGCTCCGCGCACTCGCCGAACGGGTGCGCTAGCCGCCGGCACGACGAGCGCCCGGCGGAACTCCGCCGGGCGCTCGGGAAACGTGGGACCGCCCGCGCGGCCCGCCGCGGCGCCTCACGCCCCCTCGACGAACTCCCCCGCCGCGATGCTCTTCTGCAGCTGATCGAACTCCTCGGTGCGGTTGGCCGTCATCAGGTTCACGATCACCGCGCCGGTCAGCTTGTGGTCGCGCACGTAGAGCGCCGTGAAGTTGGGCGCCGCGAGGTCGGTGCTCCCCTCGAGGCGGACGGCGTCCGGCTTGTCCGTGTCGCCGAGCACGTTGACGGTCACGTCGAACAGGTCCGAGAAGAAGGCCGACAGGTGCGTGTAGGGCTCGCCGGCACCGGCCATGTTGCGCCCGGCCTGCTTGCCCTGCATCAGGGCGTTGTCCCAGTGCTCCAGGCGGCGGGGCTGCCGCGTGATGGGATCCGGGAACCGGGCCACGTCGCCGGCCGCCCACACCTGCTCCGCGTTGGTCTCGAGCCGCACGTTCACCACCAGGCCGCCGCGGTCGATGCCGAACCCCGAGTTCGCGAGCCAGCCGGTGTTGGGCTCCGCGCCCACCCCTGCCACCACGACGTCGGCGGCGTGCTGCTCGTCGGTCTCGGTCGCGACCCCGCTCACCTTGCCGCCGGCGCTCTTCACGCGGGCCACCCGGACGCCGGTGCGGATCGTGATCCCGTGGCTCTCCAGCATCCGCTTGAAGAAGTCGGACAGCGCGGGATCGGCGAACCGCCCGTACACCAGCGGTCCCATCTCGAGCACGGTCACCTCGGCACCGAGGCCGCGCGCCGTGGCCGCGACCTCCATGCCGATGAAGCTGCCGCCCACGACCACGACCCTGACCCCCGGCTTGATGGCCGCCTTGAGCGCGGTGCTGTCGCTCACGGTCCTGAGCAGGGACACCCCCGGCGTGTCCGCCCCCGGCAGGCCGAGCCGCCGGGCGTGCGAGCCGGTCGCCAGCAGCAACCGGTCGTACTCCAGCCGCTCTCCGCTCGTCAGGGTCACCGACCGCCGCTTCATGTGGACCGACTTGGCCTCCACGCCCAGCCGGTAGCGGACCCGGTTGTCGCGGTACCACAGCGCGTCGTGAATGCGGACGGTCTCGAGCTGTTCCCGCCCCGCGAGGTAGCCCTTGGACAGCGGCGGTCGATGATAGGGAAGCTCGCGCTCGGCGCTGACGACGGTGATCTCGCCGTCGTGGTCCAGCTCGCGGATCCCCTCGATGGCGCTGGCGGCCGCCAGGCCGCCGCCGACGATCACGTATTTGGCCATTTGGGGCTCAAAGGTAGGACTTGGCGCGCGGAGAGCAAGAGCAACGCAGCTGTCAGTGGTGAGGGTGTTGCGAGACGCCGAGAAGCGCCGGACCGACCCCTCGGCGCTCACGGCTCGCAGCCACTCGCAACGGTGCGTCTCGCAACTTCCCTGCCCACCGATGCCCGGTCGTCTGCCGCCTCAATGGTGGCCCTGGCCCTCCGCCGCCATCCTCTCCAGCAGCCGCGGCGACACGATCGGGAACCTCGTGGCGAACCATGCGTGACTCAGCCCCCATACGCCGGCGAAGCCCGCCGTCACCGCCAGCTCGGTCCAGCCGAGCGGCGCGCGCGACGCCGACTGCACGATGGACGGGACCACGAACACCCAGCGGTCCAGCCACAGGCCCACCAGCGAGATGACGGCGAACGTGCCGAGGATCTCGGGGGTCTGCTTCGGCTTGACGCCCATCAATCCCCAGAAGGGGATCACGAACACGAGGCAGACCATGAGGATGCCGATCGTCCGCCACGGCTCGACGGCGATCCGCATCATCATGAAGCTGGTCTCCTCGGGCATGTTCCCGTACCAGATCACGATGAACTGGGAGAAGAAGAAGTACATCCAGAAGACCGTGAAGGCGAAGCACAGCTTGCCGAGGTCGTGCATCGTCCGGGAGGGGATCAGCTCCTCCAGGCCGAGGTGGCGCCGCCAGAAGATGGTGGTGAGCGCGAGGACCATGAGGCCCATGAGCCACGCCGCCACCGCGAGGTAGCCGCCGAGGAGGTTCGACAGCCAGTGCGGCGCGAGGCTCATCACCAGGTCGAACGCGACCAGCGTCATCACCAGGATGTAGATGATCACCACGGCCGCGCCGATCTGCCCCAGCCGTTCGTGCGAACGGGCGATCTGCGCGCCCTCGTCCGCCGCGCCCGGCGTCCAGCCGCGCGCCAGCCAGCCGTACAGCCGGCCCCCGCGCCCGGGAGACTGCGACGTCAGGAGTGCCGCGTCGGGGCGCAGCGAGTGGTACATGTACCAGAAGCTCACCGCGAACAGGACGACCAGCGCGGCCCCGTCGCGCAGGAACACGAACCAGTCCCTGAGCCAGAAGCTCTTCGGCCACTCCTCCACGGGCGCCGCCACCCACGGGAAGATGTGGACCCGCCCGAACCACAGCACCACGAACAGGAGGAGCGCGACCGGCAGGAACGCCACCGACGCCTCGGCGATGCGCCGGACCGGGTGGCTCCAGTGCGCGTTGGACAGGATCTGCGAGGCGGAGAAGACGACGCCGGCCTGGGACAGGCCGGTCCAGAACAGCCAGTTCACGAAGAAGGCGTGCCAGGCGCGATCCGAGCCGTGACCCGGGAGCAGAACCAGGAAGCTGCCCCCGCCGACCACCGCCAGCGCGACCAGGAACGGCACGAGCCATCCGGGCAGGGGCCGCCCCAGCTTCGCGAGCACCGCGTCCCGCAGCGAGTGGTCGGTCATGCCGCCGCCGTCCCCCGCCGCCCCGGCGCTCCGGCGACGCTCGAACCCTGCGCTCTGGTCACGGCAGCAGTCCTTGCAGCTTGCGCACGTAGTTGACCACGTTCCACCGGTCGGTCGCGTCGCGGATCTTGTCGCCGTACTTGGGCATGATGCCGCGGCCCTGCTTGATCATCGCGTAGATGTAGCCGTCGCTCCGCTGCTGCGTCGTCGGATGCGTGATGTCGGGCGGCGGCACGAACTTCGGCACCACCGTGCCGTCGGAATGTCCCGCCGGCCCGTGGCACACGATGCAATAGCTGTCGTAGAGGAGCTGCCCCCGCTGGAGCGACGCCGCGGTCGGCGGCACGGGGTTCCTGAGCCCCTTGAGATCGGTCAGGATGTCGAGCGAGTCCTCCTCGCCCGTGACCGGCACGGCGCCCGGCGGCGGCATCCGCTGCGCCCCGCTGTCGAGCGCGCCCGCCTCGAACGGCCGCACCACCACCTGCTGCTGCATGGTCGTGAACCACGGCACCTTGGCGATGGCGTTGTCGAGCGTGGTGCAGCCCGCCGCGCCGAGCGCCAGCGCCAGCGCCGCCGCCGCGGCCGCGCGACCCTGGACCCGCGGCTCAGACATCCTTCACCTCCTCGGCGCCCGCGGCCGCGAACAGCTCGCGCGCCTCCGCCAGCTGGGCGGGCCCACCGAACGCCACGACGCCGAACTTGTCGTCGCTGAAGCGCGGGTCGTAACCCGGCGCGCGGCCCAGCTTGGGCAGGCCCGCCAGCAGGAACATCCCGCCCACCGTGATGAGCGAGCCCAGGAGGATCGTGGTCTCGAAGCCGATCACGATGAACGGCGGCCAGGAGATGATGGGCTTGCCGCCGGTGATCAGCGGCCAGTCGAGCGAGGTGGCGATGGCGTAGAAGAAGCCGAAACAGGTGCCGAACAGCGCGCCGAACAGGGTGAACACCCGCACCGCGCTGACCTTCTGCTTCAGCGCGTCGGCCAGCTCGGGCCGGGGCACGGGCGAGTACACGCGGTAGTTGGCGTAGCCGCGCGCCTTCAGCTGCTCGATCGCGGCGACCGTCGCGTCCAGGTGGCCGAACACCCCCACGATCCCGGGCCCGGCGCTCATCGCGCGCCCCCCGCCCGCAGGGGCGGCGCCGCCGCCTCCTTCAGCTCGGAGACGGCCACCACCGGCAGGAACTTGATGGCCAGCAGGAACCACATCGAGAACCAGCAGAAGCTGCCGACCAGGATGCCGATCTCGGGCCAGCGGAAGAAGTAGTACGTCCACTGCCACGGCTCGTACTCGTGCGACAGCCCGGTCACGATGATGACCCAGCGCTCGAACCACATCCCGATGTTGATGAAGATCGAGATCGCGAACAGCGCCGAGAGGCTGGTCCGGATCTTCCTGAACCACAGCAGCTGCGGGACGAACACGTTGCAGGTCAGCATGATCCAGGTCGCCCACCAGTAGTCCCCGAAGGCGCGGTTGTAGAACGACGCCCGCTCGAACGGGTTGCCGCTGTACCAGGCGATGAAGAACTCCACCCCGTAGGCGTACGCCACGATCAGGCCGGTCAAGAGGCAGACCTTGGCCAGGTTGTCGAAGTGCCGGACCTGGATGTAGCGCTCCAGGTGGTACGCCTTCCGCAGCGGCACGAGGATCGTGATCACCAGGGCGCAGCCCGAGAAGATCGCGCCCGCCACGAAGTACGGCGCGAAGATCGTCGCGTGCCAGCCCGGCACGATGGCCATCGCGAAGTCCCACGACACGACGCTGTGAACCGACAGCACCAGCGGCGTCGCGAAGCCGGCGAGGTACAGGTACATCTTGCCCCAGTGGCGCCACTCGCGGTCCGACCCCTTCCACCCGAACGACACCAGCCCGTACAGCCGCTGGCGCCAGCCCGCCGCCTGGTCGCGCACGGCGGCGAAATCGGGGATCAGCCCCATCGTCAGGAACGTGGCCGACACCGTGAGGTAGGTCGAGATCGCGAAGACGTCCCACACCAGCGGCGAGCGGAAGTTCGACCACACGCCGCGGAAGTTCGGGTACGGGAAGACCCAGTAGGCGTACCAGGCGCGGCCGAGGTGGAGGACCGGGAACAGCCCCGCCGTCATCACCGCGAACACCGTCATCATCTCGGCGCAGCGGTAGACGGCGGTGCGCCACGTCGAGCGGAACAGCAGCAGGATCGCGCTGATCAGCGTGCCCGAGTGCGCGATGCCCACCCAGAATACGAAGCACGCGATGTACGTGCCCCAGAAGATCGGCGGCTGGTAGCCGGTGACGCCCAGGCCGTAGCGGAGCTGCCAGCCCCACGAGACGGCGCCGAACGCCAGGCCGAGGAGCACCAACCCCAGGCCGACGTAGTACTTGCGACCCGGCGGGCGCAGCGTCGCCACGATGTCCCGCGTGACGTCGGCGTAGGACGGCTCGGCCGCGACGGCGGCCCCCGACAGCGTCTCGGCCACGGTGCCCACGGCGCTAGGCCCCCTCGGTCGCGATCACGCGCTCGAGGTACGTGATGCCCGGCTTGGCGTTCAGCATGTCGAGCGCGTGGTAGCCCCGTGCGTCCGTCTTGCGCCGGCTGACGCGGCTCGCCGGGTCGTGCGCGTCGCCGAACAGGATCGCGTCCGCCGGGCAGGTCTGCGCGCAGGCGGGCGTGATGTCGCCGTCCGCGAGGTCGCGCTTCCTGACCTTGGCGTCGTTCTGCGCGAACCGGATGCGCTGGACGCAGAAGGTGCACTTCTCCATCACGCCCTTGGTCCGCACCGTCACGTCGGGGTTGAGCTGCCAGTTCAAAGGCTCGGCGAACGCGAAATACGGATCCTGCTCGCGCCCGTAGTCCCACCAGTTGAAGTAGCGCACCTTGTACGGGCAGTTGTTGGCGCAGTAGCGCGTGCCGACGCAGCGGTTGTAGACCTGGCCGTTGAGGCCGTCGGGCGTGTGGTACGAGGCGTAGACCGGGCACACCGGCTCGCACGGCGCCAGCTCGCACTGCTGGCACAGCATCGGGATCTGGCGCACCTGGAAGTCGGTGCTCGAGGTGTCGCCCTCGAAGTAGCGCTCCAGCCGCATCCACGCCATCCCGCGGTGGCGGAGGGTCTGCTCCTCGCCCACCACGGGGATGTTGTTCTCGGCATAGCAGGCGGTGACGCAGGCCTGGCACCCGGTGCAGCGGGAGAGGTCGATGACCATCTCCCACTTCGGGTTGGGCTTGGCGTAGATGCCGATCTCGGCGCGGGCGCGCTGCGATGCGGCCGCGGCGGCGACGGCCGCGCGCTCCGCGTCGCTGAGCGTGGCTTCGGGTCCCGGCTCGACGCGGCCGGCGAGGGCGCCCGCCACGCTCACCGCGCGCGCGATGCCGCGCCCCAGCTGCCGCGGGCTGCCCTCGGTGGTGGCGAGCTTCTGCCACCGCCCGGTCTTGGCGAGCGTCACGCGCGTGGAGCAGAAGGCGAGCGCCCCCGAGGCGTCGGTCGCGTCGGCCCCCAGCAGCTCGAGCGGGTTCGCCCCGCGGCCGCGGGCGGTGCGCCCGTAGGCGCGGTGCCCCTGGCCGACGGGCATCGCGACCACGTCGGGGCGCACGCCGGGATACAGGTAGACCAGAGCCTCGACGCTGCCGTGCGGCGAGGTCACGGTCACCACGTCGCCGTTCGCCACGCCCAGGCGTGCCGCCGTGGCCGGGTTCACCTCGACCCAGGTCTGCCAGGCGATCTTGGTCGCGGCGTCGGGCAGCTCCTGGAGCCAGCCCTTGTTGGCGCCGCGCCCGTCGAACAGCGACGCCGACGGGTAGACCACCAGCACCAGCCCCGCGGCCGCGTCGCCGTCGAACGCGGGCGCCTGGTAGGACAGCCGCGCGAAGTCGGGCACCAGCCGCACCGCCCGGGCCGGCGCGGTCGCGAACTCGCCGCCGTGCTGCAGCGCGCGGTCCAGCGCGCCCGGCGCCACCCCGGCGGCCACCAGCTCGCGCGCGCTCGTGGCGCCGCGCCCGACCGCCTTGCCCGCCCTGGCCGCGATCGCCAGCAGCACGTCGGCGGCCTGGCGGGTGCCGTCGAAGACCGGCGTCATCGCGGGCTGCACGAAGCTCCGCACCCCGGCGGCGGGCTCCACGACGCCCCACTGCTCGAGCGGCGTGAGGTCCGGGAGCACGTAGTCGCACAGCTCCGCCGTCTCGTCCAGATGGCTCGCCAGCGCGACCTTGAGGCCGACCTTCCTGAAGGCGTCGGCGAACCCAACGCTCCTGGGCAGCGAGAAGGCCGGGTTGGGCCCCTGCACGATCGCCACGTCGATGGAGCCCGCGCGCATCGCGGCCACCCAGGCGACCGCGTCGCGGTAGCGCGAGACCCGGTCCCACGGGGAGGTCGCGTGGTAGCGCACGGTGCGACCGACGTTGCCCGCCACGTAGTTGAGGAGGTTCACGGCGGCGGCGGTCTGGGTCGCGGCGCGGTGCTGGCCGGCCACGCCACCCGCCACCGCCAGGCTCGGCCGCGCCGCGGCGAACTCGCGCGCCACGCGCTCGATCACGTCCTCGGCCACGCCCGTGGCATTGGACACGCTCCGGGTCGTGAACCGCGCCAGGAAGCCGCGGACGCGGTCGGCCTCGGCTCCGGACAGCTCCGACTTGCCGTGCCGCACCACGGCCGCGGCGATGCCGAGCGCCAGCAGGCCCTCGCTGCCCGGCTTCGGCGCGATCCACGCGTCGGCGTTGAAGCCGGTGAGGCCGCGCCGCGGCTCCACGGCGACGAACTTCGCCATCGCGCCGTCCTGCCAGCGGTGCGCCGCGGCGAACTGGCGCGCGTACTCGACCGGCGAGAGCCAGGTCTCGAGGAAGTCGGCGCCGAAGGAGAGCACGTACCGCGCCGCCGCGAAGTCGAACTCCGGCACCGCCGCCACCCCGAAGGTGAGCTGGCTGGCCTCCTTCAGCGGCTCGTAGGCGAACGGCTCGTAGCGCAGCCGCCGCCGCGAGCGGAACGCCGCGAGCCACTCGTCGTAGAACGCGTCCAGCGTGCCGCTGTCGGCGCCGGTCACCAGCGCCACGCGCTCGGGCCCCGACGTGGCCGCCACGCCCAGCGCCATCCCGATCGCCTGGATCGCCTCGTCCCACGGCACCGGCTCGAAACCCCGCGCGCTGCGGCGCAAGGGCTGCCGCACGCGGTCGGGGTCGTACAGCCCCTGGAGCGCCGCCTGGCCGCGGGCGCACAGGTGCCCGTGGCCGATCGGGTGGAGCGGGTTGCCCTCCACCTTGATGGCCCGGGCCTCGCGCGTCTTCACCACGATGCCGCAGCCCGCCGGGCACTCCCGGCAGGTGGAGGCGTAGTACTCCGGGATCCCGGGGATCAACTCGTCCGACTCGTTGACGTAGGGAAGCATGCGCTCGCCGGACACGGGCGAGCAGCCGGCGGCCACCCCGATGCCGGCCGCACCCGCCACCTGCAGGAACCGCCTGCGCTCCATCACGCTCCTCGACGCTCGGCTAGAAGTGGCACGCAGTGCAGTCGCGGGTCACGCCGCGCTCCATGTGGCAGTTCGTGCACCAGCCCATGTTGCTCACGTTGCGCACCGGGAACACGCGCGGCATCTGCTGGATGTTGCCGTGGCAGGTCTGGCAGGCGAGACCGGCCGCGACGTGGCGCATGTGCGGGAAGTGCGCGTATTCCGGGATCTTGTTGATCCGCACCCACGGGATCGAGACGCCCTTGGCGTAGAAATCCCGGAGCTTCGCGATGTCGGCGTTCGGGTTCCCCGCCGTGTCGGGCGCCGACGTCACGAGGTGGCAGCCCATGCACGTGCTCTCCGACGGCAGGTTCACCGTCCAGGAGTTGGCCGCGTTGTTGTGGCAGTACAGGCAGGGAATGCGATACTGGCCGGCGTGGACGTCGTGCCGGTAGAAGATCGGCTGCACCGGGCCCTTGAGCCGGCCCAGTCTGGGCCAGTCGCCGCCCGGCCGCACGCCGTCGAGGCTGGTGTAGCCCGCGCCCGCCGACCGTGGAATCGCGCTGAACGCCGTGTCGGCCGGCGCGCGCGCCGCGGCGCCCTGACCCCTGACCAACGAAACGCCGGCGAGTGCTGCGGTCAGACCGAGCAGCACACCGCCGGCGATCACATAGGTCGAACGCGTCATCCAGGCCCTGGCCAGAGGGTGAGACGCCGCAGACGTCGTATGGGGAAAGGACGCGGCATTCTAGCAACGAGTGAAAGTATTCACAAGGGCCGCCGGGGCCCGGAGGGGCCCGGTCGCAGCGCGGCGCGGCGGTGGCGGGTCCGCGCCGCTTTCAGGCTGCCGAGGGGGGCGGCGGCGCGGCGGCGGGCGGTGCGACCCTGGCCTGCCACAGCAGCAGCACGACGCCGCCCAGCGCCAGCAGCAGGCTCAGTACCTGGCCCATCGAGAGCGGTCCCAGGACCGTGCCGAGCGGGTGGGCGGGCGTGACGAACTGCGGGTCCGGCTGGCGGGTGAACTCGATGAGAAACCGCGCCGCCGCGTAGAGCAGCAGGAACAGCGCCGCCGGCGTGCCGGGTCGCAGGGTCGCGCGGCGGCGCAGGTACACCGTCCACAGGGTCGCGCCCACCACGGCGCCTTCGAGCAGGGATTCGTACAGCTGCGACGGATGGCGCAGCGGCACCTGCACCGCGATGGCCGCCCACCCTCCGCTGGCGCGCAGCGCCGCGTAGGCGTCGTGCCAGTTCATGCTTCCGGCACGCGCCAGCTCCGGCGAGAGTGCGAGCGCCGCGGGGTCCGTTGGGAACCGCATCCCCCACGGCAGGCCCGGCGGTGCCACGCGGCCGAACAGCTCCCCGTTGAGGAAGTTCGCGATCCGCACCAGGAAGATCCCGACCGGCGCCGCCAGCACCAGGGCGTCGGCCAGCCGCCGCCAGGCGATCTTGCGGCGGCGCGCGAACAGCACCGAGGCCACGACGACGCCGGCCAGGCCGCCGTGAAACGACAGACCGCCCTCCCACACCTTGATCAGGTCGAGCGGCCGGGCGAACATGGCCGGATCGTAGAACAGCGCATAGCCCAGGCGCCCGCCGAGCAGCACCCCCACCACGAGCCATCCCACCAGGTCGCTCACCGCCGCGGAGGTGAGCGGCAGGAACCGGTCGCGCACCATCTTGTCGAGCAGGGCGCCGGCGGCGAGGAAGCCGGCGAGATAGGCGAGCCCGTACCAGCGCACCGCCAGCGGGCCGAGGTGGAACGCGACGGGATTCCATCCGGGGAAGACGATCTCGGCCAGGACCACTCGAGCCACCTCGGTCAACGCGAACACGCGCCCGAACAGGGACGCGCGCCGGGCAAGCTATGCGGGTGGGCGCGACGCCGCTACTCGGCGAGCGCCCGGCGCGCGAGCGCCGCCTCCGGGAGCCGGAAGGGGAAGTGCGTTCCGAGCACGAAGCGGTCCTTTCCCATGCTCCGGTGGAGCGCCGCCAGCTGGTCGTCGGGCGGCCCCCACAGCCAGGCGATGTCCCAGTGCAGGCGCGCGGCCTCCTCGGGCGTGGAGCCGAAGTGCACCTCCTCGATCAACGCGCGGTCCGCGTTGGTCACCAGGACGCGCACCCGCGGGTGCGCGCGGACCGTCGCGCGCACGTCGGCGCCCAGCAGCTCGCCCGCGACGTCGAGCCGGTGGCGCTGCCGTCCGTCCTCGAGGCGCACCGTCAGCACCAGCGCGAGATCGAGATCGCCGCACGCCCCCGCCAGCGCCCGCATCTCGGGACCGGCGGCGTCGAACCCGTAGTGGGCCGGATAGGTCCGGACCGCCGGACATCCCCCGGCGCGGGCGCGCTCCAGCTCCCGCCGCCAGCCCGGGTACGCTGGGTTCACGGCCGGCACCGGCAGCAGGCGCGGGCGGTGCGGCTCGAGCCAGCGCAGCAGCTCGTCGTTGCCCGCGGCCACGTCGCGGTAGAAGATGCTCGGCACGTGCCCGACCCACGCGCGGGCGATGCCCAGCCGCTCCAGCTCGGCGACCAGCCGCTCCGGCGTCGGGTCGGGCAGACGCCGGAACGGGTACGCGCCGATCAGCGCGTTGTGGTCTACAAGCCCAGGCGGAAGAGCCGCGCCGCGGTCTTCCATCGGATCTCCTCCAGTGCATCGCCCGCGAGGTTCATCGCCTCCAGCGCGCGCAGCTTCGCGAGCCCCGTGTCCATCGTCAGGTCCGTGCCCCACAGCAGCCGGCCCGCCCCCACGCACTCCAGGCACAGCTCGAGCATCCCCCGGTCCACGCCGCTGCCCGAGAGATCCACGAACACGTTGGGCACCGTGGCGAGGGCGCGCAGCGAGTGCGCCCAGTCGCCGCCGCCCCCGATGTGCGCGAGGATGAACCGGCCGGCGCCGTGGCGCGCCGCGAGCGCCGCGAGATCGAGCGCGTCGGAGATTTCCTGGCCCGGCACCTCCCGCACGCGGCGCTGCCAGACGTGCTGGAGCACGGGCACCCCGCGCTCGGCCGCGAGCGCCGCGATCGGATCCAGCAGCGCATCGCTCGCGCGGCGGCTGGCGGCGAGCTTGACGCCGACCATCCCCGCCGCGAGACCCAGCTCGATCTCGGCGATGGCGTGGTCCGCGTAGTTGGGGTTCACCGTCACGTAGCCCAGGACCACGCCCGGGTGGGCGCGCGCGATGGCCCGCATCGCCTCGTTCCCGGCCGACACGTCCGGTGGCGACGGGAAGTACGTGGGCGAAGTGTGCCCGAAGCTGCCCAGGATGGAAGCCACGTGCACCGTGATGCCGATGCGCGCGCCCGCCGCGAGGCGGCTGGCGTTCCGCCCGGCCCAGTCCGTCCGCCCGCAGCCCTCGTGGAGGAAGTGCGCGTGCACGTCCACCAGCGGCCGCGGCGCCGCCGCCCGGGTCACGGACCCAGCTCCGGCAGCGTGGCGCGGACGGCGCGCATCGTCTCCTCCACCTCGGCGTCACCGTGGGCGAGGCTGGGGAAGTCGTAGGCGCCGCGCTTGAGGAGCACGCCCCGGCCGACGCATCCCAGCAGGAACCGCCGCTCGCGCTCGGGGTCGGAAAACCGCAGGAACCACATCTCGGGCATGCCTTCCACGGTCCACCCTCCCGCCGCGGCGCAGGCCTCCAGCGCCGCCCGGATCCCGGTTCCGACCCGCGCCAGGTGGGCCGCCACGTCGATCTCGGCCCATACGTCGAGCACCGCGCCGGCCGCGGCCAGCGCCACGAACTCCGTGGCGAGCGTCGAGGAGATCCAGGTTTCCCGCACCCGCGCCATCAGCTCGGCACGTCCCAGCAGCGCGGCGAGCGGAAAGCCGTTCGCCAGGGCCTTCCCCACCACGGCCAGGTCCGGCTGGACGTCCCAACGCCGGGCCGCCCCGCCGGCCGCGAGGCGGAAGGCCGTCTTGATCTCGTCGAACACCAGCACGGCGCCGTGCTCCGTCGCCAGGCGGCGCACTCCCGCGAGCCACCCCGGCGACGGCGCGCGCTCGATCACCGGCTCCACGACGATCGCGGCCGCCGCGTCGGCCGCGGTGAGCCGCTCCCCGAGCGCCGGGAGGTCGTCGAACGGTGCCGTGGCCCACATCGCCGCGGTGCCGCGCGGCACCCCGGCCCCGACGGTCGGTCCGTCCAGCCACCCGTGGTAGCCGACATGCACCACCCGCTCGCGGCCGGTGGCGAGCCGCGCCACGCGCACCGCGGCCTGCACGGCCTCGGCGCCGGTCTTGAACCAGCGCGCCAGCCCGGCCCCGGGATAGCACGCGCACAGCCGCTCGGCCACCTCGACCTCCAGCCGGTGCGGCAGCGGCCCCACGGCGCCGTCGCGGGCCGCGCGTGCGGCGGCCTCCACGACCCTCGGGTGGGCGTAGCCCAGGGCGACCGCGCCGAGGGCCATCGTCCAGTCCAGCAGCTCGCGGCCGTCCACCGTCTCCACTCGCGCGCCGCGCGAGCGCACCAGGTGCGTCGGCCCGCCGGGCCCGCCGAACATCGCGTCGGGGCCCTTGGAGCGGGTGGACGTGAAGCCCGCCACGGCCCTCGCGGCGCGCCGCTCCAGGTCGCCGGCGTCGCTCACCCGATCCTCACGGCCGCGCCGCCACCAGCGGCAGCCGGTGGCTCAACGGCCGGTCCCCCGCCAGGTAGAGGCGGCTGCCGCCCGCACCCGACCACACCAGCTGACCGACCCGCCGCTCCCGTCCCTCGCGGAACCGGTTCACGCACAGGTCGAAGCCGAAGTCCCCCACGTCGTCCGGCAGCTCGATGGCACAGGTGATCCGGTAGCCGCGCTCCGTCGGCGCCCACGCACCGTGCAGCATCTCGGACGACGCGTCGGTGCCGCGCACCGCCGACACCTTCAGCTCCGACTCGTCGTCGCCGTCGGGCACCACCAGCCAGCCGAGGAAGCTCACGCCTTCGACGTACACCTGGATCCCGTCCGAGTGGATGTCGGGGCTTTCGTTGTCCCACTCCGGATCCGCCTCACCGCGTGCCCGGAACGCCGGCTCGGGCGCCGTGACCTCGACCGCGAGGAATACCGTCGAGTCCAGGTGGTTCAGCCAGGCCCGCGCGGAGAAGGCCTCCGGGCCCGCCCACGGCTCCTCGGCGCGCCGGAACTGATCCGCCCGATCGAGCGCCAGCGGCTCGTCGACCCGGAAGCCGGCCAGCGTGCCGTCGAGCGCCGGGGGCTCCCGCACCAGGAGGCTCCGCGCCGCGGCGACCCGCGCCTCCGGCGCCGGTGCGGCGGCGGGCACCGCCTCCTCCGGCGGCTCGCGCGCCCCGCCCAGCTCGATGGGATCCCCGCGCCCCAGGTCGATGTGCCAGCCGTGCTCCGTGGGCGCGTGCGAGTGCATCCCGCCGCCCGCGAGCCGGACCACGAACGATCCCTTGTGACACTCGAGCTCCTCGACGCCGCCCTGGTGGGCCACGCACGCGGCGAGCGTCACCTCCTCGCCGGAGGAGACCACGACCGCGAACTGGAGGTCCTCGCCATCGCCGCCACCGACCGGCGGACCCGGCGCGGTCGAGAGCTGCACCTGGAAGGGCTGCCGCCCCGCGAGCAGGACATGCAGCGTCCCGTCGTCGCGCACGAAGGTGAGGCCCGCCCCGTGCGGCTCCACGCGGCCCCACCCGTGCCAGGGGAGCGCCAGCATCCGCTCGCCGACGCCGCTCGCCATCTGGACGACGTCGAGCAGGTACCCGGGCGTCACCACGATGGTGCGCTGCAGGCCCACGCCGTCGTAGGCCGATCCCTCCGCCAGCTGCGCGCACACCCAGCCGTAGTCGCCGCGTTCCTCGTAGCCCACGCACACGCCCTGCGCCGGCCCCTGCGACAGTCCGTCCACCAGCGGCGCGTTGTGCGCCAGGGTCGAGCGGTACCACCCGAGTGACGGCGCGACGTACGACGCGGTGCCGAAGTCCACCAGCCACGGCACGCCGCCCGCGTGGAGCGTGAGGTTGAGGCGATCCGGATGCCCGTGCCCGCCCCCGCTCTCCCCGTAGTCGAGGCTGGCGTAGGTCCGGCCGGCGTCCCGCCGGAAGACCGCCAGCCCGGTGTCCTCGAGGTGCGCCGAGCCGGGCGGCCACGAGGGCGCGGCGGCGGGCGGCAGCGACTCCACCGCCCACACCAGGCCCTTCCAACCCAGGTCCGGCCGCCGCACGCCGGTCGGCGGCTCGGCGCGCTCCACCTCGGTCACCAGGCCCCTGCCGCCCTCGACGACCGCCACCGCCGGGTCGTAGACGTGGACCAGCAGCGCCGCGAGGTCCGCGCGAGCGGTGCGGGCGAGCGCGAGCTCCCACAGCTCCGCCATGCGGCGCTGGCGGAGCGAGACGCCGAACTTGGAGTCGCGGCGCGCCGGGAACGTGAAGTCCGGCAGGGCGGTCCGGACCGGCGCCCAGAATCCGTCGCGGAACTTGGCCGCCGCCGCCGCGTCGCTCGTCCACAGGTCCGCCTCGCCCGCCGTCCGCAGCATCTCGGCGCCCCACGCCAGGCCGCGCAGCGCGAACCAGTGGTAGTTCTCGCCTTCGTACCACAGGCCGTCGGACCGCAGTCCCCCGTCGAGCGTGGCGAGGATGCCTGCGGGGCCGTGCGCCGCGCGCTCGCGGAGTCCCGCGTCGTCCAGCACGGCGCCGAGCGCGTACAGCGCGGCCGCATTCCACGCCTGCCGGTTGGAGCCCGGCTCGTCGTAGTCGGCGATCGTCTCGGCCGAGGGCCGGAACAGCCGGGCCACCAGCTCGCGCTCCAGGTCGCCGGGCAGCCGGCCGTGCTCGGCAAGCAGCGACGCGGCCGCGGCGACCTGCAGCACCCAGATGGACTCGAGGTAGGTCGAGAAGAACGGACGGCTCGGGCCGAGGGCGTTGTCGGCGTTGGGATAGGTCAGGTAGCGGGACGCCAGCCCGGCGAGGATCTCGAGCGCGCGGGCCTCGAGCCGCGGCGCGGCGTCGAGGAGGCCGAGCAGCGCCAGCTGCCAGCACTGCTCCGCCAGCCACAGCTGGTACCAGTACACCCACCAGCGGTGGCTCTGGTCGGTGGCCCACACGCGGCCGCAGCGGGAGCAGCGCTGCCCCTGCGGCGACCACGGGTCGAAGACCAGCTCCGCGCCGTCGTCCCGGCACGCCGCGCCCCAGCGCGACAGCAGGGCCTTGGCTTCCGGGATGTACAGCGGTCGCGCCGCGATGTCGTCCAGCTCGGAGCGCAGCCGCGCCCGCAACGCGGCCAGCTCGGGCGAGGCCGCCAGCTCCGGCCGGCGCCGCTCCAGCGCGTCCAGCGAGACGATCAGGCTGCGCATCTCAGCGCTCCCCTCCCAGCCAGGTCACGACGCCGGTTCCGTCGACCGCGTACCGGAGCACCGTGGCGCCCGCACCCCGCAGCGCCTCGGCGACCGCGAACGCCCGCCCCGCCTTCGCGAGAAACACCATGCATCCGCCCGCCCCTGCGCCGCACGCCTTCCACCCCGCGGCGCCCGAGGCCGCCGCCGCCCGCGCGAGCGCGCTCATCGCGGGCGTCTCCATCCCCTCGCCGAGCGCGCACTGGTGCGCCCAGTTGCGCAGGAGGAGGCCGCCCACCGCGGCCACGTCGCCCCGCGCCAGGACGTCGCGCATCTCCAGCGCGCACTCGCGCAGGCCGTCCAGCGCGAGCGCCACGGCGTGGTCGCCGTCCGCGTACCGCCGCCACACCTGCGCGTGCATCTCGGCCGACAGCCGGGAGGCGCCGCTGTAGCACAGCACCAGGTGGCGCTCCAGCTCGCGCAGGCCGTCCTCGCCCGGATCCAGCCGGGTGGCGCTGACGCGCCGCGCGTCGAACTCCAGGAACTGGAGGCCGCCCAGCGAGGCCGCGTACTGATCCTGACGCCCGCCCACGATCCCGGCGTCGCCCGCCTCCAGCTCGAAGGCGCGCTGCGCGATCTCCGCCGCCAGCGGCCGCTCCTCGCGCAGCGCCGCGAACGCCGCCACCAGGGCGACGCCCATCGCCGCCGAGCCGCCGAGGCCGGAGCCCGGCGGCGCGTCGCTGCTGGTGAGGACCTCGAAGCCCCCCGGCGGGCCCAGGCGCCGCGCCGCCGCCTTGAGCAGGCCCAGCTCGCCGTCCGGCCGCAGCTCCGCGGCGCGGCGGGCCGAGACGGCGGCCCCCAGGTCGAGGGCGTGCAGGCTGACCCCGCCCTTCTGCCGACGCACCTGAACGTGAGCGCGGAGCGTGATCGCCAGGTTCACCACGGCGCCCCCGGATCGCGCGGCGTAGGGGGCGACGTCGGTCCAGCCTCCCGCCAGGTCGATCCGGAGCGGCGCGCGGGCGTGGGCGATCCGCATCGTCACGGACGCCGCGCGGCGGGATCGAGGTGCCAGCGCTGCAGCGTGGCCAGCTCGCCCCGCAGGTCCATCCGCACGCCGTGCACGCGGCGGTTGATGCCCTGCAGGCCGATGGCGTGATAGAGGAACGTGATCGGAAGGTCCCGCGCCACGATGCGCTGCACCGCCGCGAAATCGCCGGCGTCCAGCGCGCGGTCGACGGCCGCATCGGCGTACTGCGCGTATTGCAGCGGCTCGTCGCGAAGCCGCGAATCGAACAGGCCGCGCAGGTAGCCCAGGGACAGGTCGCCGAGCACGCCGGTCACGAGAGCATCATAATCGCGGGCGGCTCCGCCCGCCCGCGCCAGGAACGCGCCCAGCTCCAGCTGCCGGATGCGCACGCCCACGCCCACCGCCCCCAGGTCGGCCTGGATCATCTGCTCGAGCGCGTTGTCCGCGGTGCCCACCGTCAGGACCGTGAACGCCAGCGGCCGTCCGCCGCGCCGGCGCCGGCCGTCTGCGCCGGCGCGCCAGCCGAGCGAGTCCAGCAGCGCGCCCGCCGCCGCGCGGTCGAAGGGCACGCGCGCGACCGGCACCGCCAGGGGGTGCCAGGGCGGCACCGGTCCGTCGGCCACGACGCCGAAGCCATAGAGGTAGGCGTCGACCATCGCGCGGCGATCGAGCGCGAGCGTCAGCGCGCGTCGCAGGCGCGGGTCGTCCAGCGGCGCGCGCCGGGTATTCCACACCAGGCCGTAGGTCAGCAGGAGCGGGTAGCTCACCACGGCCAGCGCCGGATCCCGGCGCACCAGGGCGGCGTGCATCGGCAGGATGCCGGCGACGTCCAGCTCGCCCGTCACCAGGCCCGCGAGCTTGGTGGCAGGCTCGTCCACGATCACGATCACCAAACGCCCCAGCCCCGGCGGCCCGCCGAGCGCGGCCGGGAAGTCCGGATTCGCCTCGAACACCCAGCGCTGGTCGGGCGTGTGCGACACGAACCGGAACGGGCCGTCGCCCACCGGGCGCGCATTGAACGCGGCGTGCCGCAGCTCGGCGTGCGGCACCCCCGCCAGCAGGTGCGCCGGCAGGATCGCGAGGTCGGTGAGAACGTCCGGAATGCCGCGCTGGGGCCGGCAGAACTCCAGGCGCACGGCCCGGGCGTCCACCGCCCGCACGCCAGCGAGGCACGCGAGGTCCGCGCGGCGCGGGTAGCCCGTGGCGCTGTCGCGCGCCGCGTCCAGCGTGTACACGACGTCGGCCGCGCCGGCCGGGGCGCCGTCGTGCCAGTGCACGTCGCCCCGCACGGTCAGCTCCAGCGTGCGCCGGTCGGCGCTCCACCGCCAGCGCTCGGCCAGATACGGCTGCGCCACCATCGCCGTGTCGTAGCGCGCGAGCGTCAGGAACAAGGCGTAGCGCTGGACCTGCCGGGCGAGCGGGTGGACGGTGAGCAGGGGGTTGATCGACTGCAGCTCGGCGCCCGACGCGTAAAACACCGTCGCCGGCGGGGCGACGTTGCGGCACCCCGCCGCGGCCAGCACGCAGGCCATCCCCCACCACCGCACGCCCGGAAGCTAGAGAAAACGGACACCTGCCGCGAGATTGGCGACATGCGCACCGCGCTGCCGCGCCGGCTGCTGGTCGCCGCGCTCACCGTCCTGCTGGTGGTGACGGCGACGTTCGTCGCGCTGCACCTGGTGCCCGGCGACCCGGTGCGCCTGTTCCTCGGCCCGGGGGCCGACCCCGCCACCGTGGACGCCACCCGCCACGCGCTCGGCCTCGATCGCCCGCTGCCCGTCCAGTACCTGGAGTGGCTCACCCGCTTCGCGGGCGGCCGGTGGGGGACCAGCATCGCGCAGCAGCGCCCGGTGTCCGCGGTGATCGGGGACGCGGTCGGCCCCACCCTGCTCCTCGTGGGCGCGTCGCTGCTGCTGACCTACGTGGGCGGCCTCCTGCTCGGCGCCTGGCAGGCCGCGCGGCGGGCCTCCCGCACGGACGCGGCCGTGACGGCGGCGACGACGCTGCTCTACGCCCTGCCCTCGTACGTCGTCGCCCTCGGCCTGGTGGCCACCTTCGCCTACGGTACGGCCCTGTGGCGCTGGCCGGCCGTCCTGCGGTTTCCCGCCTTCGGCGCCGCCGGCCTGGGGGCGGACCTGCTCGGACCCGCCGCGCGGTTCACCGACCGGCTGCGACACCTGGCGCTGCCGGTCGCGACGCTCGCGATCGTCGGGGTGGCCGGCACCGCGCGCTTCGTGCGCGGCGCGGTGATCGACGCGCTGCGCCAGCCGTTCGTGCGGGCCGCGCGCGCCAAGGGTCTGCGCGAGTCCCGGGTGCTGCTGCGGCACGCCCTCCGCAACGCCCTGGGACCGGTCGTCACGCTGTTCGGCCTCCAGCTCCCCGCGTTGTTCTCCGGCGTGGTGTTCGTGGAGTCCATCTTCGCCTGGCCGGGGATGGGCCGGGTCACCGTGCAGGCCGTGCTGGCGCGCGACTACCCGGTGGTGATGGCGTCCACCGCGGTGTTCGCGGTGCTGGTCGTGGCCGGCAACCTGCTGGCCGACGCGCTGGCGGCGCTCACCGATCCGCGCCGCAGGACGGCCGCGTGAGCGCGCGGACCGGGCTCCTGGCCGGCGCGTGGGCCGACCCGCGCGCGCGGGCGGGTGCGGCGCTCATCGCCGTGTTCGTCGTGGGAGCGATCGCGGGCCCGCTGCTCCTGGACCATCCCGCCGGCGGATTCGCCGACATCGTCGCGCGGCGGTTCGCCGGCCCGCTGTCGCGGACCCCCGACGGGGCGTGGCACGCGCTGGGGACGGACCGGTTCGGACGCGACGTGCTCGGCCGACTCCTGGCTGGCGCGCGGATCTCGCTGGCCGTCGGCGTGCTGGCCGCGCTGGTGTCCACCGCCGTCGGCGTCGGCGCGGGTGCGGTCGCGGGCTATGCGGGCGGGGCCGTGGACCGGGCCATCGTGGCGGTCACCGACGCCGCGCTCGCCATCCCGCGGGTGCCGTTCCTGCTCCTGCTCGTCGCGCTGGTGGAGCCGGGCGCCGTGGTCACGGTGCTCGCGCTTGGCGTCACCGGGTGGATGACGGTGGCCAGGCTGGTGCGGAGCGAAGTCCGCTCCCTCGACGTGCGGGAATTCGTGCAGGCCGCGCGCGCGCTCGGGGCCCCGCCGCTCCGCGTGCTCCTGGCGCACGTGCTCCCGAACGCCCTCACCCCGGCGCTGGTGGCGGCCGCGCTCGGCGTGGGCAGCGCGATCATGCTCGAGGCCGGCCTGTCGTTCCTCGGCCTCGGGGTGCAACCCCCGATGCCGTCGTGGGGCAACATGATCGCGTCGGGGCGCGACGCGCTGATGATCGCGCCGTGGGTGAGCCTGGCACCGGCAGTCGCGGTGGCCCTGGTCGTGCTGGCCTTCAGCTGGATCGCCGACGCGATGGAGAGCGTGCTCGCCGGCGAGCGCGTCCCCTAGCGCACCAGGATGGTCACGACGGCGCGCGGCGCCGCCAGGAACCGCACCACCCCCTCCGCCCCGATTTCCGCCGGCGCCTGCGGCGTCTCGTCCAGGCGGGCGAGATGCGCAGTGGCGATCCGCCACGGGAGTCGCCACTCGCCGGCCGTCGCCCGCGGCAGCGCGTTGTAGCAGCGCAGCACGAGGCCGCGGCCGGCGTCGGCGGGCTTCAGCGCGGAGAACACCAGGCCCCGGCCGGCCAGCGCCGGCCCCCGCACGGGATCCGGCGCGGCGAGCAGGGCGCGGCGCATCGCCCCGAGCACGGGCGCGTGGAACCGCTCGGCCGCCCGCTCGACCTCGGTGAGATCCTCCAGCGCGCGGCCCCCGAGCGGGCACAGGCCGAGCCGGGCGCGGAACGGCCCGAGGCACTGGGCCTCCGGGGTGGGCGTGGGCCAGCCGGCATGCCCGGGCCGCTCCGGCATGTCCTCCCGCGACATCTGGCCGAAGGCCCGGAGCAGCGTGACCAGCACCGTGCCGTCGGGCCTCAGCTCGTATTCGGGCAGTCCGTCCGCCAGCACCGTGATTCCCCGGCCGCCCGATGCCACGGCGACCCAGCGCTGCATCGGCGCCGTCGGCGCCGGCTGCTCGACGCCGCTCGGCATCGGCGGCGCCGGTCTCCCCGCCCGCTCCACGGGACCGAACAGGCCGTCCGCGACCTCGCGCTCCGCGGCGCGCCCGAGCGGGAACGCGGCGCGGAGCCGGTGGTCGGTACGCCGGTTCTCGCCCTCGATCTCGACCTCGACCAGGTCGCTTCCGGCGTCCAGCGTCACGCGCGTCACCGTCTCGAGTGCCGCGCGGTCGTGGCGGCGCGCGATCTCGAGCGTGCCCCGCAGTGGTCCCGCATGCAGCACCCGGACCGCCACCTCGTCCGGCACGCGCACCAGGCGGTCGGGCCGCGGCGCCGAGTACGTGTAGCTGTCACCCGCGTCCCCGTTGTCCTCGAGCGCCGCGAGCCCTCCGTAGTGTTCGCCGCTCGCCCGGTGCACCAGCTGCAGGTTCCCGTCCGGCTCGACGAGCACGGCCAGGTGCTCGTTCCACATCGCGTTTCCCTCGACCTCGACCCGCGATGCGTCGGCCGCTTCGATCGCGCCGGCCGCCGGCGGCCGGTCCGCCTCCGGCTCGACGCGCAGGGCGACCACGCCCAGGGGCGGCAGGTCGCGGACGCGCACGGCCACGCGCCGCCACTCGACGGCGGCGGAGAGCGGGTAGCGCGTCGGGCTCTCGACCAGGTCGTGCCCCTCGCGGGTCGCCAGCTCCTGGAAAGGCACCGTCCGGCCATCGGGCCCGACCAGCCGGAACGCGCCGGCCCGCACGGCAGGGGCCGGAGGCACCCGCTGCTGGCCCACCGACACGTCGGCCTCGAACAGCGCCACCTCGGCATCGACCACGGCGTCGCGCGGCGCGGGCGACGGGTTGAAGACCAGCAGCGCGGGCGTCCAGGCCGGCCGGCCGGCCAGGCGCGCGGCCGCCGCGTCGTGTCCGATCGTGCCGTCGAGCGCGCGCGCCACGATCTCCAGCGCCTGCTGCCGGCACCGCTCGAAGCGCACCGTCATCTCCCGGTGCACCGGATCCGCACTGGTGCCGCAGATGCTGTCGTGCGGGTGGTTCTCGAGCAGCGTGCGCCACGTGACGCGCAGCTCGGCGCGCCGGCCCCCTCCCGCTCCTCCGCCCACCTCCTCCAGCGCGGCCAGCGGCTCGGCGTAGCGCTCGAGCAGCCGCTGGCACGCGGCGTTCGCCTGCTTGAGGTACAGCCGCGAGCCGTGGGTGCCCTGCAGCGCCCACGCGTGGCGATGGCCGGCGCGCAGCTCGCCGGCGACGCCGGGGAGCGCGTGCGCCCGCGCCCAGGCCAGGACGGCGGCGGCGTAGTCCTCGAGCGGGGAGATGGCGAAGCTCACCTGCGGCACCATCGCGGTCAGCAGCGCGAGCACGTCCGGCAGGTCGTGCTGCGCGGCGTGATGGTCGGCTCCCGCCAGCACCAGCCAGAACGGGGAGCGCGCGCGGGGCGCCAGCTGGGCCCGCAGCCGCTCCCAGCGCTCCGCGAGCGCCGCGCGCTCGCCCGGCAGGCTCTGACCGTTCTCGTACCCGGGCGCCGGGAGGTGGACCATCAGCACTTCGGACGCGTCGGGGGCGCGCCACCGGTACAGGTCGCCCTCCTGGCCCGGCTCGCCGCCGAAGCCGCGCCACAGCACCGCGACCTCGATGCCGAACCCGCGCAGCAGCGTCGGCAGGCCGGCGGGATGCCCGAACGCGTCGGGCGAATAGCCGACGGGCATCGGGCGCCCGCCGCAGCGTCGGACCGTCCGGCCGCCCTCCAACAGGTTCCGCACCAGCGCCTCGGCCGACACCAGGAACTCGTCGGCGAGCACGTACCAGGGCCCCGCCTCCAGCCGGCCCTCGGCAAACAGCCGGCGGATGCGGCTCTCCTGCTCGGGCCGGGCGGCGAGGTAGTCGTCGAGCACGACGGCCTGGCCGTCGAGCAGGAAGGTGCGGAAGTCGGGGCGGCGGGTGAGCAGCTCGATCAGGTCGTCCACCAGGCGCACGAGCCGCAGGCCGAACACCGCGGCGGGGTGATACCACTCGCGGTCCCAGTGCGTGTGCGGCACGACGTGGACGGTGACGGACACGCGAGGCAAGCTACGGCGCGCTTGCCGCGCGGGACAGGGCACCCATATTCAAGCCTGACGCGGAAGGAGCGCACGCGGTGAAGGCACTGGTGGTCGACGATCTCGAGTACAGCGTCCGGACGCTGCGCGCGATCTTCCACAGCGCCGGGTACGACGTGGAGACCGCCGCCGACGGGCAGGCGGCGCTGGATTCGGTGCGCGCCCGGCGGCCGGACTTCGTCGTGACCGACATCCTGATGCCGCGGCTCGACGGCTTCCAGCTGTGCCGCGCGATCAAGAGCGACCCCGCGCTCGCCAGCATCCCCGTCATCTTCTACACCGGCTCCTACACCGAATCGGCCGACCGCGAGTTCGGCACGGGGCTCGGCGCGGCGGCCTACCTGCTCAAGCCGCTGGAGCCCAAGGAGCTGCTCACGGCCGTCGCGAAGGCGCTGGGCCAGCCGGTGCCGGCCCTCAAGCCGCGCTCCTACGTGCGCGAGACCTTCGCGGCCGCGTACGCGGACCGGCTCGCCGCCAAGCTGCAGGAGAAGGTCAGCGAGCTGAACCGCAGCCTGGTGCGGCTCGAGGAGACCTACACGGGGACGGTGGCCGCGCTGACCCTGGCGCTGGCCGAGCGGGAGGGCACGAACCCCATCGAGGCCGAGCGCCCGGCCCGGCTCGCGCTGCTGTTCTGCGAGCGCGTGGCCCCCCAGCTCGCCGCCGATCCCAACGTGTTCCGCGGCTTCCTGCTGCACGACGTCGGGAAGCTGATGCTGCCGGAGGGCCTGCTGAAGAAGACCGTCCCGCTCAGCGCCGAGGACCGCGCGCAGTTCCTGCGGCAGCCGGCGATCGCGGCGGACATCCTGCGCAACGTCCCCGGGCTCGGCCGGGCGCTCGAGATCGTGCGGCACCACACCGAGCACTGGGACGGCTCCGGACACCCGGACCGGCTCGCGGGCGAGGCGATCCCGCTGGGCGCGCGGATCTTCGCCATCTGCAACACGTTCGAGGCGATGCGCGCCTCCCGCCCCTACCGGCCCCGCTTCTCCGCCGAGCAGGCCGTCGCGGAGCTGCGCCGCGGCGCGGGCACCAAGTTCGACCCCGCGCTGGTCGAGCCGTTCATCACCATGGTCAACGCGATGCGCGAGCCGTAGGCCCCGCCGTGACGACGTCCGTCACGCTGGTCGGCGTCCTCGCGGCCGGCCTCGCCGGCGCGGCGCTGCTGCTGGTGCGCTCCCTGTCGGCACGGTCCAGGCTCGAGCGCGCGATCGCCCGGCTGGACGCGGTCAACCAGATCAATCGCGTGCTGCTCACCGAGCGCAACCGCCGCGGCGTGCTGCGGCTGGTGGCGGAGGCGGCCGCGCGGTTCCTCCGGGCCGACATGGGGCACGTCGCGCTGCTCGACCCCGAGGGTGAGCACCTGGTGCTCGAAGCCGCGACCGGGCCGCTCGCCGCCCTGGTGGGGTCGGCCATCCCGCTGGACGCGACCACCTCCGGCTGGGTGGTCGGGCACGCCCAGACGCTGCTGGTGAACGACCCGGCCACGGACCAGCGCCGGTTCCGCTCGCCGCACGAGCGCGTGACGCTGCGGCGCGCGGTCGCCCTGCCGCTCCTGGTGCGCGGCCGGTGCGTCGGCGCGCTCGGCGTGGACAACCCGCACGACGACCGCGTGCTCGGCGAGCAGGACGTCGACCTGCTGCGCAACCTGGCCGACCACACCGGCCTGGTGCTGGAGAGCATCCGGGCGGTGGGCGAGCTCGCCGACCGCGAGCGGCGGGCCGAGCTCCTCAACGCCGTGAACAGCCGCATCCGGCAGTCCCTCGACCTGCAGACCACGCTCGACGCGGCGGTGCGCGAGATGGGCGCGGCCCTCGGCGCGTCGCGCTGCTTCGTGCGGCTGCGGCGCGGCAACGACCTGCTCCCGCCTGCCAGCGAGTGGCACGAGCCGGAGGTGGCCTCCACCGGAGCCCGCGCCGACTTCACCCAGCCGGTCCTCATCACCGCGATGCGGGAGCGCCGCTCCATCGCGCTGCCCGATGCGCGGTCGGCCGAGGGCGTCGCGGCCACCGGCCCGGACGCGGACGCGCCGCTCGCGCTCCTGGTGACCCCGATCGTGCTCCGCGGCGAGGCGATCGGCGTGGCCGGCTTCCATCAGGTCGGCATCGCGCGCCACTGGCGGCCGGAGGAGGTCGGCCTGGTCCAGGAGGTCGCCTCCGAGCTGGCGGTGGCCGTCTCCAACGCGCGGCTCTACCGCTCCACCGAGGAGACCAGCCGCGAGCTCGCGGTCAAGATCGGCGAGCTCGAGCGCGCCAACCGGATGAAGGCGCAGTTCCTGGCCAACATGTCGCACGAGCTCCGCACGCCGCTCAACTCGGTGATCGGGTTCTCGGAGATGCTGCTCATCGGCGCCCTGGGCCAGCTCTCGGAGCAGCAGCGCGACGCCCTCGAGACCGTCGCCCGCAACGGCCGTCACCTGCTCGGACTGGTGAACGACGTGCTCGATCTCTCGAAGGTGGACGCCGGACGGATGGACCTGCACCTCATGCAGGCCGACGTGCGCTCGCTCATCGGCGACGTGATCACCGGGATGGAGAGCCTCATCCGGACCAAGGGCCACAAGGTGACGCTGGAGCTGGGGGACGCCCCGCTGCTCGTCAACGCCGACGAGATGCGGGTGCGCCAGATCCTGTTCAACCTGCTCTCGAACGCCGTGAAGTTCACGGCGGCCGGCGGCCACGTGACGGTCCACGCCGGTCAGCGCCGGACCACGCTCCCGGTGCCGGGCGGCCGGAAGGTCGAGCGCGAGGCGGTCTGGATCTCGGTCACCGACAGCGGGATCGGCATCGCCAAGGAGGACCTGCCCCGGCTGTTCACCGAGTTCAGCCAGGTGGACGGGACGTTCAGCCGCCGCTTCGAGGGCACCGGGCTCGGCCTCGCCCTGTCGAAGCGCTTCGTGGAGATGCACGGCGGCGTCATCGGCGTGGAATCGACGCCGGGCCGCGGCAGCACCTTCTGGATCGAGCTCCCGATCGAGGGACCGCAGGCGAGCGCCGCCGTGGCGTGAGCGGCGTCACCGCCCCGCGCGCGCCGCCCGCTCCACCGCCGCCCGCACCGCGCCCAACCCGCCGGGACCCACCCGGATCCTGACCACCGGCCGCCCGCGCCGCTCGAGCGCCACGAGATCCCCGAGGGCCTGGGCCAGCTCCAGCGTCGCGAACGCGTAGTTGCGCCCCGGAACGCGCAGCTCGGGGCCGTCGCCGCTCTCGACCGCGAGGAACGCGCCGGACGACGGCCCGCCCTTGTGCAACTGGCCGGTGGAATGCAGGTAGCGCGGCCCGTACGCCGCCGTCGTCGCCACGCCCAGCGCGTCGCGGATCGCGACCCGCATCGCCGTCAGGTCCGCGTCGTGCTCGGCCGAGGGCGGCAGGTACGCCAGCAGCGCCGCGTAGTCGCTGCCCCCGATCCCGGCCAGCCAGCGGGCCAGCGCGTCGCCCAGGTGCGCGTCCTCGGCGGGCGGCGGTGCGCTCGGCGTCGCGCCCGCGACCAGCTGCTGGAGCACGCGGCCGGTGTTGTCCTTGCTCTCCGCCACGTTGGGCTGGTCGAACGCGTTGATGCCCATCCACGAGCCGGCCAGCGCGGTGGCCACCTCCCAGCGGTAGAACTCCGCACCCAGGTCGAGCCGGTCCGCCAGCGACAGCCGCACCACCGGATGGCCCGCGCCCTCGAGGTCGGCGAGGGACTGGGCCAGCCGAGGCTCCGGCGCGCCCGCGAGCTGGAGCGCGACGAACAGGCGGTCGGGCCCGTAGGCGGACGGCGGCGCCAGCGGCTCCCCGACCACCGGGACGAGTCCCTTGCCGTGCTTCCCGGTGCTCTCGGCCAGGAGCTGCTCGACCCACGGGCCGAACGCCTCGAGCCCCGCGCCGGTCGCGATCGTCACCTTGTCGCGCCCGTCCTCCCACGCCGCCGCCAGGGCCGCGCCGAGCCGAGCGCCCGGGCCGGGGTCGGCGCCGGACGTGCCGAGGCAGGCGTCCGCCATCCGCGCCGCGCGCGCGAGCAGCGTCGCGAGGTCGACGCCGAGCAGCGACGCCGGCACGAGGCCGAAGTGCGACAACGCGCTGTAGCGGCCGCCGACGTCGGACCGCGCCTCGAACACGCGCCGCAGCTTGCGCTCCCGCCCGAGCGCCGCGAGCGGCGTCCCCGGATCGGTGATGGCGGCGAACTGGGCGCCCCGCGCGCCGGTGCGCTCCCAGAACCAGGCGAACAGGTCGCTGGTCTCGAGCGTGGTGCCCGACTTGCTGGACACCAGGAAGAAGGTGCGTTCCAGGGGCGCCGCCCGCTCGATCCGCGCGATGTACGCGGGGTCGGTCGAGTCGAGCACCGCCAGCGACGGATGGCCGGCCGCCGCCCCGAACACGCGGCCGAAGGTCTCCGGCGCGAGGCTCGAGCCGCCCATCCCGAGCAGCACGACGCGGGTGAAGCCGTCGCGCCGCACGCCCGCCGTGAACTCCGCGAGATCGCTCACGCAGTCCGCCATCGCCCGCGGGAGGTCGAGCCAGCCCAGCCGCTCCGCGATCTCGCGCCGCGCCGCGGGCTCGTCCGACCACAGCCCCGGGTCGCGGGCGACCAGGCGCCGGGTGCGCTCGGCGGCGTCCCGCTTCACCAGACCCGCCACGTCGTCGTCGAAGGCGGCCAACCGGCGCGAGGCGCGCACCGGCCGGCTGGCGAGCAGCGCGTCGCGCTTGGCTTCGAGCGAGCCGAGCAGGGCGTGGTAGGAATCGGCGAACTTCTTCACGCCGTCCACCACCAGCAGGTCGGTCACGTCCTTCAGCTTGACGCCGCTCGCTTCGATCGCCCCGAGCGCCGCGCGCGCTTCGTCCAGCCCGCGATCCACCGTCCGCTCGGCCCGGCCGTGATCGGCGAACGCGCGCAGGGTCACGAGCGGCATCGTGTTGACGGTGTCCGGCCCGATGAGGTCGTCCACGTACAACGTGTCGGGATAGTCGGGGTTCTTGGTGCTGGTGCTCGCCCACAGGGGGCGCTGCACCGCGGCGCCGCGCGCGCGGAGCGCCTGGAACCGCGGCGAGGCGATCGACGCCTGGAAGGCCTCGTAGGCGAGCTTCGCGTTCGCCACCGCCGCCCGGCCCAGCAACCCCTCGATCCGGCGCCGCTCCGCCGGATCCTTCGCCGCGGCGGCCAGCGCCGCCAGCCGCTTGTCGGCCTCGCCGTCGACCCGGCTCACGAAGAAGCTCGCCACCGAGCGGAGCCGGGCCAGCCGCTCGCCGGCCTGCACCCGGCGCTCGAGCCCCGTGAAATACGCGTCGATGACGCGTCGGTACATGTCCACCGAGAACAGCAGCGTGATGTTCACGTTCACGCCGTCGGCGATCAGTTGCTCGATGGCCGGCAGGCCCTCCACCGTCCCGGGCACCTTCACCATCACGTTCGGCCGGTCCACCCGGGTCCACAGCCGGCGCCCCTCCGCGATCGTGGCGGCCGTGTCGAACGCGCGGGTCGGCGCGACCTCGATGGACACGAAGCCGTCGTTGCCGCCCGCCGCGTCGTACACCGGCCGCAGCTGGTCGGCCGCCTCGGCCACGTCGGCGACCGCGAGCGATTCGAACAGCGCCGCGCTGTCCTGCCGCACCGCGGCCAGCGCGGCGATGGCCCCGTCGTACGCGGTGCCGTGCGCGATGGCCTGCTCGAAGATCGTCGGGTTGGTCGTGACGCCCCGCACCCCTTCGTCCGCGATCAGCCGCCGCAGGCCGCCCGACGTGAGCAGCTCGCGGTCGATCGTGTCCAGCCATACGCTTTGCCCGAGCTGCTCGAGCGCCTGGATCGGGTTCATGGTCATCGCCCTTTCACGCTCCGGCCGCGCGCGCCACCGCGGCGCGGGCGCGCTCGGCGACGTGCGCCGCGGTGAAGCCGAACTCCTGGAAGATCCGCTCGAAGGGGGCCGAGGCGCCGAAGCGGTCGATACCCAGCACCTCGCCGTCGGTTCCGACCCAGCGGTGCCAGCCGAACGGCGAGGCGGCCTCGACGGCCACGCGCGCGCGCACGGCGGGCGGCAGCACGGCGTCGCGGTACGCCGCCTCCTGACGGGCGAACGCCTCCAGGCTCGGCGCGCTCACGACCCGGGTCGGCACCCGCTCGGCCTCGAGCAGGTCGCGGGCCGCGAGGCACAGGCCCACCTCCGAGCCGCTCGCGATGAGCACCACGCGCGGCGTCCCGCCGCCCGCCTCCGCCAGCACGTACGCGCCCCGCAGCAGGCCGTCGGCCGGCGCGAAGCGCGCGCGGTCGATCACCGGCACCTTCTGGCGGGTGAGCACGAGGGCGGTGGGCCCGTGGCGGTGGAGCAGCGCCGCCCGCCAGGCCTGCGCCGTCTCCGGGCCGTCGGCGGGCCGGATCACGGTCAGGTTCGGAATCGCGCGCAGCGCCGCCAGGTGCTCGACGGGCTGGTGCGTCGGTCCGTCCTCGCCCAGGCCCACGCTGTCGTGGGTGAACACGTAGACGACTGGCAGCCCCATCAGCGCGGCGAGGCGGATCGCGGGGCGCATGTAGTCGGAGAAGACCAGGAACGTGGCGCCGTAGGGCCGGACGCCGCCGTGCAGCGCCATGCCGTTCAGGATCCCGCCCATGGCGTGCTCCCGGATCCCGAAGTGCATGTTCCGCGCGCCGTACCCGCCGGCCTCGAGGTCGCCGGCGTCCTTGAGCACCGTGTTGGTCGACGGCGACAGGTCGGCCGCGCCGCCCACCAGGCTCGGCACCACCGGGGCGAGCGCGTTCAACACCTTCGACGACCACTGGCGCGTCGCCTGGGCGCCGTCCGCCGCCGTGAACGACGGCAGCGCGCGATCCCAGCCCGCGGCCAGCTCCCCGGCCAGCTCGGTGCGGTACTGCGCCGCGAGGTCCGGGTACGCGCGCTCGTACGCGGCCAGCCGCCCGCGCCACTCCTGCTCCAGCGCCGCGCCCCGCTCGACGCAGCGGCCGACGTGCGCTTTCGCCGCGTCGGGCACGAGGAACGGCGGCTGGGCCGGCCAGCCGTAGGCGGCCTTGGTCAGCGCGACCTCCTCGGCGCCCAGCGGCGCGCCGTGCGCCTCCGCGGTGTCCTGCTTGTGCGGACTGCCCCAGGCGATGTGGGTGCGCACGATGACGAGCGAGGGGCGCGCGGGCTCCGCCCTGGCGGCCGCGAGGGCCGCGTCGAGGGCCGCGAGATCGTTGCCGTCGGCCACGCGCTGGACGTGCCAGCCGTATCCCGCGAACCGCTGCGCCACGTCCTCGCTGAAGGCGAGGTCGGTCTTGCCCTCGATGGTGATGTGGTTGTCGTCGTAGCAGTAGATCAGCCTGCCGAGCTTCAGGTGCCCGGCCAGCGACGCCGCTTCGTGCGAGATCCCCTCCATCAGGTCGCCGTCGCTCGCGAACGCGTAGGTCCAGTGGTTCACGATCTCGTGACCCGGGCGGTTGAAGCGCGCCGCCAGGTGCGCCGCGGCGATCGCCAGGCCGACCCCGTTCGCGAACCCCTGTCCCAGCGGTCCCGTCGTCGTCTCCACGCCCGGCGCCAGCCCGTGCTCCGGGTGGCCCGGCGTGCGGCTGCCCCACTGGCGGAACTGCTGCAGGTCGTGCAGCGAGAGGTCGTACCCGGCGAGGTGCAGCGTCGCGTACAGCAGCATGGACGCGTGACCGCACGAGAGCACGAAGCGGTCGCGGTCGGGCCAGTCGGGGTGCGCGGGGCTGTGCCGGAGGTGCCGGGTGTACAGCACGTAGGCCAGCGGCGCGAGCGCCATCGGCGTCCCGGGATGTCCCGAGTTGGCCTGCTGCACCGCATCCATGGCGAGCGTGCGGATGGTGTTGATGCACAGCAGGTCGAGATCCTGCGTGCCCATCTTGTCGGAAGGGGTCATGCCTGATCAATTTACGCTCCCTTCATCCCGATGCGAACCCATGCGTCCACGCCTCGCCGTCCTCGCCGTATGCCTCCTCGCCGTCGCCGCCGCCGCGTTCGCCGCCCGGGGCCGGCTGCGGCCCGGCCGCCAGGCCGACGGCACCACGCTGCTGGCCGACGGCTGGCGCATCAGCCCCGCGGGCCGCGCGCTCGACGTGGGCACCCTGCCGCTCGCCCTGGCCGTCCACCCCGACGGCCGGGTGCTCGCGCTCACGAGCGGCTACAGCGAGAACCGCTTCGTGGTGATCGACCCGGCCCGGTGGGTGGTGACCGACTCGGTCCCGCTGAGCGCGGCCTGGCTCGGGCTCGCCGTCCGCCGCAGCGGTGACGCGTTCGTCTCGGGCGGCACCACCAACCGGGTGTGGCGGCTGGCGGAGAGCGGCGGGCGATGGGCGCGCGCCGACAGCGTCGTGCTCGCCGACTCGGGCGTCGCGCTGTTCGCGGCGGGGCTGGCGCTGGCGCCGGACGGCACTCAGCTGGCCGTGGTGGGGAACCTGAGCGACTCGGTCTACCTGCTCGACGCGGCGCCGCTCAAGCGGGCGGCCGCCGCGAGCACCGGCAGCCACCCCTACACCGCGCTGTTCGCGCCCGACGGCCGCACGGCCTACGTCTCCAACTGGGGCGACAGCACCGTCAGCGTCTACGGCGTCGCCGGCGGCACGCTGACGCCGCGCGCCGCGATCGCGGTGCCGCCGCGTCCGTCGGCGCTCGCGATCTCCCGCGACGGCCGGACGCTGTACGTCGCCCACGCCGCCGCGGACGAGGTGTCGGTCGTGGACCTGCGCGAGGGACGGGTCGAGGCCACCATCGCCCTGGGCCTCACCGCGCGGGCGCCGCACGGCAGCGGGCCCGACGCCCTCGCGCTCGCCCCCGGCGGGCGCCGGCTGTACGTGGCGAACGGCGACAACAATGCCGTCGCCGTGGTGGACCTCACCGAGGACGGGGCCCGCGTCGTCGGCCTCATCCCGACGGCCTGGTACCCGACGGCGGTCGCCGTCGCGGCCAACGGCCGCACGCTGTACGTCGCGAACGGCAAGGGCACCGGGGCGGGACCGAACCCGCAGGGGCCGACCGCGCCGGGCTCCAGGCCCGGCCAGTACATCGCCGCGCTGCTGGTGGGCAGCGTATCGCGCGTCCCGGTGCCCGACGCGGCCACGCTGGGCCGCTACACGCGCCAGGTCCTGGCCAACTCGCCCTACCGCGACGCGCTCCTGGCCCGCTCACCGTGGCCGGCGCGCTCGCCCATCCCCGGGGCCGCGGGCGACTCGACGCCGATCCGCCACGTGGTGTACGTGATCCGCGAGAACCGCACCTACGACCAGGTGCTGGGCGACGATCCGCGCGGCGACGGCGACCCGCGCCTCGCCATCTTCGGCGACAGCGTGACGCCCAACGCCCACGCCCTCGCGCGGCGGTTCGTGCTGTTCGACAACTTCTACGTGAACGGCGACGTGAGCGCCGACGGCCACATGTGGTCGGACGCCGCCTACGCGGGCGACTACGTCGAGAAGACCTGGCCCGCCAACTACAGCGGCCGCCGCGACTGGGACTTTCTCGCCGGGCTCCCCGTGCTCGACCCGCTGGCCGGCTACCTGTGGGACGACGCGCGCCGCGCGGGCGTGACGGTGCGCAACTACGGCGAGATGACCCAGTGGGACAGTGCCGCCGGCCGCGCCCGCGCGGACGACAAGGGGCTGGAGCGGATGACCGACCCACGCTACGTCGGATGGGACCTGGCGGTGCCCGACAGCGTCCGGGTGGACGAGTTCCTGCGCGAGCTGGCGGCCGCCGAAGCCGGCGACACGCTGCCGCAGCTGATGATCCTGGACCTCCCGCAGGACCACACCTACGGGCGGCAGCCGGGGCGGCCGACGCCGCGCTCGATGGTCGCCGAGAACGACCGGGCCCTCGGCCGCCTGGTCGAGGCGCTCTCCCGCTCGCGGTTCTGGAGTCGGACGGCGGTGTTCGTGCTGGAGGACGACGCGCAGAACGGTCCCGACCACGTGGATGCCCACCGCTCACCTCTGCTGGTGGCGAGCCCGTGGACGCGGCGCGGCATGGTGGACAGCACGTTCTACACGACCGCGTCGGTGCTGCGCACCATCGAGCTGATCCTGGGGCTTTCCCCGATGAGCCAGTACGACGCGGCCGCGGGGCCTCTCTACCCCGCCTTCACCACCGAGGCCGACAGCTCCGCGTGGACCGCCCTGCCCTCGCGCTGGCCGCTCGGGGAGGTGAACCCGCCGCGCGCCCACTCGAGTCTCGACCCGCGCGTCTTCCGGCGGCCCGACATGGCCGACGAGAACGTGCTGAACCGGGAGATATGGGGGTCGGTACGGCAGAGTCCGATGCCCGCGCCGAGGCACAGCGTGATGATGGTGAGAAGTGAGAGGTGAGGGGTGAGGGGGAGTGAGAGGTGAGAGGCAGGAGCGTGAGGGGTGAGGCGGCGCCTCTCACTTCTCACGTTCCTGCCTCTCACTTCTCATCTGCGCGTCTCACTTCTCACCTCTCACGGCCCTACCACCGGATCGCAGCACTTCCCCACGTGAACCCCGATCCGAAGGCGGCGAGCAGCAGCAGGTCGCCGCGCGCCAGCCGCCCCGCGCGCACACACTCGTCCAGCGCGATCGGGATCGAGCCGGCAGTCGTGTTGCCGTAGCGCTGGATGTTGTTGTAGACCTGGTCGTCCCGCAGGTCGAGCTGGCGCCGGACCATCTCCGAGATGCGCAGGTTGGCCTGGTGCGGGATCAGGATCTTGATGTCCTTCGCGGCGAGGCCGTTGGCCCCGAGCGCGCGCTGCACGCTCTCCGGCATCCGGGTGGAGGCGTGCTTGAAGACCTCCTTGCCCTCCATCCGGGGGTAGATGCGGGCCGAGTCGAGGTCCTCCTGCGAGAGCCGCGGGCGGCGGGCCGAGGCCGGCGCGTCGCAGAACAGCATCTCCGCGTAGCGCCCGTCGGCGAAGATGTGCGTGGACAGCACCCCGCGACCGTCGGCCTCGGTGGGCCCCAGGATCGCGACGCCCGCGCCGTCGCCGAACAGCACCGCCAGGTCCCGGCCGCGCGTCGTGAGGTCCATGCCCGTGGAATGCACCTCGGAGCCGACCAGCAGCACGCGGCGGTACTGCCCCGTCCGGATCCACGCGTCCGCGATCGACAGGCCGTACAGGAACCCGGTGCACTGGTTGCGCACGTCGAGGCACGGGATCTCGGCGACGCCGAGCTTGCGCTGCAGGAACACGCCGGTGCCCGGGAAGAAGTAGTCCGGCGAGAGGGTGCAGTAGATGATGGCGTCGAGATCCGTGGCCTTGAGGCCGGCGTCCGCCAGGGCGCGCCGGGTGGCCTCGAGCGCCATGTCGGCCCCGCTCTGACCCTCCGCGACCCACCGCCGTTCCGTGATGCCCGTGCGGGTGCGGATCCACTCGTCCGACGTGTCCATCCACTGGGTGAACTCGTCGTTCTTCACGACCCGTTCCGGCACGTACATCCCGGTGCTGATGAACTCGGTGCGCGGCATGACGCGATCCCCTTGCCTCGGGCGGGAGGCCGAAAGGGTACGGCCCCGGGATGCCGCCGACAAGGCCCGGCGACTACCTTGTCGGTCATGGATGCGCACGACGCCATCAACGCCCGGGTCTCGACCCGGGCGTTCAAGCCCGACCCGGTTCCGCGCCCCGTGATCGAGCGGCTCCTCGCGGCCGCCGTGCGGGCACCGAACCACAAGCTCACCGAACCCTGGCGGTTCGCCGTCCTGACCGGCGCCTCGGCGCTGCGCTTCGCCGAGCGGAAGCGCGCCCACCGCGCCACGCGCTTCCCCGATCCGGCCGCGCCCGAGGCGGCGAAGGCCATCGACAAGACCTTCCGCGAGGCGCGGGGTACGCCGGCGTTCGTGGTGGTGCTGGGCGCCGAGTCCGAGGACCCCGTGCGCCGGGAGGAGGACTACGCCGCCACCATGATGGCGACCGAGAACCTCCTCGTCGCCGCCACGGCGGAAGGCCTCGGGACCTACGTCCGCACCGGCGGCATCATGCGCGACCCCGCGGTGCGCGAGCTGGTCCGCGCGCCCGAGACGCACCGCATCGTCGCCATCGTCAGCCTCGGCTACCCGGCCGAGGCGGTTCGGCCCGGCAGGCGCTCCGATCCGGCGGAGCGCACCGTGTGGCTCGACTAGCCGAGTGGCCCGGGCCGGCGGCGGGTGGCGAATCCCCCGTCCCCGTGGCTACGTAAGGAGACCATGATCCTTCCGACCCTGATCCTGAGCGGCGCCGCGCTCGTGGGCGGCTTCAGCTGGACGAAGGGCTACGTCCGGCGGCGCCTCCGCTTCGTGGACATGGTGCACACCCGGCCCGCGCCCTGGATCGCGGGGGGCCTGGCGGCCCTGGTCGCGACACCGTTCACGCTGCTGCCCATCGTCACCGGGCTCACGGCCGTCGCCCTCGGCGTCGGCGTGGGATTCGGCGTCAAAGCGGGACAGAACGACAGGCTGCTGCCGCCGGGCGACTAGGCGGCGCGCCTCAGGCCAGCTGCCGCAGGACGTACTCCAGAATCCCGCCGTGGCGGTAGTACTCGACTTCCTTGGGCGTGTCGATGCGCACCGTCGCCCGGAACTCGCGCGTGCCGCTCGCCGCGGT
Source organism: Gemmatimonadales bacterium (assembly GCA_035502185.1). NCBI lineage: Bacteria > Pseudomonadati > Gemmatimonadota > Gemmatimonadia > Gemmatimonadales > Gemmatimonadales bacterium. The sequence continues at coordinate 30,740 of DATJUT010000103.1, read as the reverse complement.
GGCGCGGACGGCCACCTCCTTGGAGCCCGCCAGCGCCGTGGCGACGCCGACGATCTCGTACACCTCCTCGCCCGTCAGCCCCAGCGATTCCGCCGTCTGCCCGGGCTTGAACTGCAGCGGCAGCAGCCCCATCCCGACCAGGTTGCTGCGGTGGATCCGCTCGTAGCCCTCTGCGATCACGGCGCGGACCCCGAGCAGGCGGGGGCCCTTGGCCGCCCAGTCGCGCGAGCTGCCCGCTCCGTATTCCTTGCCTGCCAGGATCACCAGCGGCACGCCCTCGGCCCGGTAGCGCTCCGCGGCGTCGTAGATGCTGAGCTGGGCTCCGTCGGGCAGGTGGCGGGTCACCCCGCCCTCGACGCCGGGCACCAGCCGGTTCCTGATCCGCACGTTGGCGAAGGTGCCGCGCACCATCACCTCGTGGTTGCCGCGGCGCGAGCCGTACGAGTTGTAGTCCTTCGCGGCGACCGCACGCTCGGTGAGGTAACGCCCGGCCGGCCCGTCCTTGCGGATGGAGCCGGCCGGCGAGATGTGGTCGGTGGTGATGCTGTCGCCGAGGTAGGCCAGCGCCCGGGCGCCAGCGATGTCGCCCACCGGGGCGGGCGTCCGCGGCATCGCGTCGAAGTACGGCGCGCGACGGATGTAGGTGGACGCCTCGTCCCACGCGTACAGCTCCCCCTCGGGCACCGGCAGACCCTTCCACCGCTCGTCGCCGTCGAAGACCGCGGCGTACTCCGTGCCGAACATCTCCGGGCGGAGGGCGCGCTCCACGGTCTCGGCCACCTCCCGGGCCGTGGGCCAGATGTCCCGTAGCAGGACCGGCCGGCCCTGCGGGTCCCGCCCGAGCGGCTCCGTCAGGAGGTCGACGTCCATCCGGCCCGCGAGCGCGTAGGCCACCACCAGCGGCGGGCTCATCAGGTAGTTGCCCCGCACCTCCGACTGGATGCGGCTCTCGAAGTTCCGGTTCCCCGACAGCACCGACAGAACGACCAGCTGGCCGGCCTTGATCGCCGCCGAAACCGGCTCGGGCAGCGGCCCGCTGTTGCCGATGCAGGTGGTGCAGCCGTAGCCGACGAGGTGGAACCGCAGCTGCTCCAGATACGGGGTCAGGCCGGCCCGGGCCAGGTAGTCGCTCACCACCTTGGATCCGGGGGCGAGGCTCGTCTTCACCCACGGCTGGCTCGTGAGCCCGCGCTCCACCGCCTTCTTGGCCAGCAGGCCGGCCGCCACCATCACCGACGGGTTCGACGTGTTCGTGCAGCTGGTGATCGCGGCGATCACGATCGACCCGTGCCGCAGGGTATGGCGGTCCCCGTTCACCGCCACCCGCGCCTCGCCGGGCCCCTGGCCCTGCACCAGGCTCGGCAGCGCCTCCGCCCAGGCCGCCTTCGCCCGTCGGAGCCCGATCCGGTCCTGCGGCCGCCGCGGCCCCGCGATGCTGGGCTCCACGGTCGCCAGGTCGAGCGCGAGCGTGTCGCTGAACACCGGCTCCGGCGCGCCGGCCGCGAAAAACAGTCCCTGCTCCTTCGCGTACGCCTCGACCAGTGCGACCCGCCACGCCGGCCTCCCGGTGAACCGCAGATAGCGGAGCACCTCCGCGTCGATCGGGAAGATGCCACAGGTGGCGCCGTACTCCGGCGCCATGTTGCCGATCGTCGCCCGATCCGCGATGGGCAGCGCCGCGACTCCGGGCCCGAAGAATTCCACGAACTTCCCTACCACGCCCTTCCTGCGGAGCATCTCGGTCACGGTCAGCACCAGGTCGGTCGCCGTGGCGCCTTCGGCGAGCTGGCCGCTCAGCCGGACGCCCACGACCTGCGGGATCAGCATCGTCATCGGCTGGCCGAGCATCGCCGCCTCCGCCTCGATGCCGCCGACGCCCCAGCCCAGCACGCCCAGGCCGTTGACCATCGTGGTGTGCGAGTCCGTGCCGACCAGCGTGTCGGGGTACGCCCGGGGCGGCGCGTCGTCGCTGGTGAACACGACGCGCGCCAGGTACTCCAGGTTGACCTGGTGCACGATCCCGGTGTCCGGCGGCACCACGCGGAAGTTGCGGAACGCGCGCTGACCCCAGCGCAGGAAGGCGTACCGCTCCCGGTTCCGCTCGAACTCCAGGTCCGCGTTCGCCTGGAACGCGGTCGCCGAGCCGAACGCGTCGACCTGCACCGAGTGGTCGATCACCAGCTCGGCGGGCAGGAGCGGGTTGATCCGGGCCGGGTCGCCACCCAGCTGCCGCATGGCGTCGCGCATCGCCGCGAGGTCCACGACCGCCGGGACGCCGGTGAAGTCCTGCAGCAGCACCCGGGCCGGCATGAAGGCGATCTCGTGCGCCGGCGCCGCGCCGGGCTCCCACCGCGCGAGCGCCTCGACGTCCGCCCGCCGCACGGCGGCGCCGTCCTCGAGGCGCAACAGGTTCTCGGCCAGGATCTTGAGGGAGAACGGCAGCCGGCCCACGGCGAAGCCGGCCTTCTCCAGGGCGTCCAGCCGGTGGATCTCGTAGCTCCGGTCGCCGACGCGCAGAGTCGATCGGCTCCCGAAGGAATTGAGGCTCGTCATGGTCGCAATATCGTGGGGCCGCCGCGCCCGACGCCACCCGCCCGCGTACGGGAGCGCCGCCGCCGGAGGGCCGGCCGCCGCGCCTAACGCCGCCCGCCCAGCGTCGTCTACCGTTAAGCCGTATGTCCTGCGTGAGCGTGCGAGGTAGGCCGTCGATGCGTCGTCTGGATCTGCTGCTGTGCGTGGCCGTCGGGGTGCTGCTGGCCGCGGCGCCGCCCCGCGCCGCGGCGCAGGCCGAGGCTGGGACCGACATCATCACGGGGGCGATCCTCGGCGACGACGGCAACCCCGTTCAGGACGCCAGCATCGAGGCCTACTCCCTGGAGACGCAGGTCACCCGCCGCGCCCGCACCGACGCGCGCGGGCGGTTCACCATCCTCTTCCCGGACGGCGGCGGTCAGTACCGCATGAGCGTGCGGGTGCTGGGGATGAACCCACGCACCGCCCTGGTGATGCGGGACGCCGACGAGGACCGGCTGGTGTGGAACGTCCAGCTCGAAGCCAGCCCGGTCACCCTCGAGCCCGTCAACGTGAACGGCGGGCCGCTGCTCCGCGGCGGCGAGGGCCCGACGCCCGGCTCCACCGAGCGGGTGCTCACGCCCGACCAGCTCGCCCGGCTGCCCATCGACCCGTCGGACCTGGCGTCGCTGGTCTCGCTGGTGCCCGGCGTGCTGCCGATCGCGGGCTCCGACTCCACGGCATCGGCCTTCTCGGTCGCGGGCCTGGGGCCGGACGCCAACGCCGTCACGCTGGACGGCCTGCTGTTCGGCAACACCACCGTGCCCCAGGAAGGCCTGCGCCAGACGCGCGTCGTCACCAGCACCTACGACGTGTCGCGCGGCCAGTTCTCCGGCGGCCTCGTCTCCTCGACCACCCGCAGCGGCAGCAACGTGCTGCAGGGGTCCTGGCAGGGGCAGGTCAGGAACGAGGACCTCTCGGTGGATCCCGGCGAATCTCCCTACACGCAGGGCTACACGCAGAACCAGCTCAGCGGCGGCATCGGCGGACCGATCGTGAAGGACCGCGCGTTCGTCTTCGTCTCGGGAATGGCGCGGCTGCGCTCCGATCCGCAGCAGACCCTGTTCACGGCCAGCGCCGCCGACTTCTCGCGGCTGGGCGTGTCGCCGGACTCGGTGGCCCGGTTCCTCAAGCTGGCCGATTCCCTGGGCGTGCCCCTCTACGACGTCCCCGGCGCCGACACGCGTGCCAGCAACAACCTCTCGGGCCTGGTGCGTCTCGACTTCGTGCTCAGCAACGCGCACACCCTCACCCTGCGCGGCAACTGGAACGGCACCAGCCAGAATCCGGCGCGCCTCGGATCCCTCGCCCTGCCGCAGACCGGCGGCGACCTGACGAACTCGGGCGGAGGCCTGATGGCGACGATCACGTCGCACTTCGGCGCCACGGTGCTGAACGAGCTGCGCGGCTTCTGGCAGGGGGCGCGCAACGACGGCGACCCGTTCAGCCTCGCGCCCCAGGCGCGCGTCCAGGTCGCATCCGCCCTCCCGGACACCACGACCGGCGTCACGACCCTGGTGTTCGGCGGCAATCCCGGCCTCCCGTCGCGCGCGACGTCGTCCAGCTTCGAGGGCTCGGACGAGATCTCGTGGCTGCCCGGCGCCGGCCATCACCGGTTCAAGGTGGGCGGCAGCTGGCTCACCGAGCGCTCCGACAACCTGCTCGGCGGCGACCAGTACGGCACGTTCACGTACAACTCCCTGGGCGCGCTGGCGGCCGACTCGCCCGCCACCTTCCGCCGCACGCTCGGGATCACACAGCGCCGCTCCTACGACCAGCAGTGGGGCGCCTACGCCGGCGACGTGTGGGTGATCACGCGCCCGTTCCAGCTCACCTACGGCGTGCGGCTCGAGGGCTCGTCGTTCGGCGATCCGCCCGCGTACAACCCGGAGGTCGACTCGACCTTCGGGGTGCGCACCGATCACCTGCCGTCCGAGGTGCATCTCAGCCCGCGGGCGGGCTTCACCTGGACGCTCGGCAGCGCGCCCGCCGGCGAGTTCCGGGCCTTCCAGCCGGCCACCTGGGTGGTGCGCGGCGGCGTCGGAGAATTCCGCAACCAGGCCCCCACCAACCTCGTGGCCCAGGCGCGCGCCGCCACCGGGCTCGCGCAGAGCACGGCGCAGCTGGTGTGCGTCGGACCCGGCGTGCCGGCGCCGGACTGGAGCGGCTACTTCACCGATCCGGATTCCATCCCGCTCGACTGCCTCGGCGGCGGACTGGAGGCCGGCACGCAGGGCGCGCCGACCGTGACGGCCCTCGCCCCCGGCTTCGAGACGCCGCGCGCCTGGCGCGGGTCGCTGAGCCTCGAGCGCCGCCTGACGCAGCTGCTGCGGCTCACGGTCGAGGCCGACGTCGCGGAGGGCGTCGCGCAAACCGGCTACCAGGACCTCAACCTCCTCGCCACGCCGCAATTCACGCTCGCGGCGGAGGGCGGCCGTCCGGTGTACGTCGCGCCGAGCGCCATCACGTCCACCACCGGGGCACCGAGCTTCATCGCCTCGCGCCGGGACACGGCGTTCGGCTCGGTGATCCTCGCGCAGTCGAACCTCCAGACCCGGTCGCGCCAGGTCACCGCCACGCTCGGCGGGGTAGTCGGCCCGGGCATCGTGTTTTCGGCGTCCTACTCCTGGCAGCACGCCGAGGCCCAGCAGACCGGCATCCGCGGCTCGACGGCCGGCGACCCGAACGGGATCGAGTGGGCGCCCAGCGACTACGGTCGTGAACACAGCTTCCTGTTGACCGTAACCTATCCCTTCTCGACGGCGCTCGAGATCACGTCCATCGGGCGGGTCACCTCGGGCACGCCGTTCACGCCGATGGTCGGCGGCGACGTGAACGGCGACGGCCTGCGCAACGACCGCGCCTTCATCTTCGCGCCGGGCGCGGGCAGCGACGTGGCGCAGGCCATGACCCGCCTCCTGGCCACCGCCTCGCCGTCGGTGCGGGATTGCCTGCAGCGGCAGATGGGGACGGTCGCGGGCCCCAACTCCTGCCAGGGACCCTGGCAGGGCACCCTCGACTTCCAGCTGAACTGGCGGCCGGCCTTCTGGGGGCTCAACCACCGGCTCCAGGTGTCGGTGATCACCTACAACTTCCTGCGGGGACTCGACGAGCTGCTGCACGGCGTCAACGGAGCCCAGGGCTGGGGCCTGCAGACTCGGCCGGACGGCACCCTGCTGTACGTGACCGGGTTCGATCCGTCCACCAACAGCTACGCCTACCAGGTGAACGAGCGGTTCGGCGCCACCTACGGCTCGGCCACCGCCTACCGTCCGCCGTTCCAGATCGGCATCCAGGCCCGCCTCACCATCGGCCCGGACCGCGTGCGGCAGGCGCTCGACGCGATGCGCGGCGGGGTGCGCGGCGGCTTCGCCGGCTTCGGCGGCGCCGGCGGGTTCGGGGGCGGTGGGTTCGGCGGCCAGGGAGGCTTCCGGCCGCAGCTCTCGCCCGAGGCGCTGGTCGCACGCATCGACTCCGCCCTCCCGAATCCGGCCGGCATCGCGCTCGAGCTGCGCGACTCGCTGCAGCTCGACTCCGGCCAGATCGTGCTGCTCACGCCCGTCCGGGACTCGCTGGCCGCACGCAACGCGACGAGGGTGGATTCGCTGCGGCACGTCCTGCAACGCCTCGGCGACAGCCCCGCCCCGAACCAGCTCATCGGACTGATGCCCCAGCTGCGGCCGCTGTTCCAGGCCGCCCGCGACGACGTGGCGCGGGCGATCGTCGAGGTGCACGCGGTGCTCCACGAGGAGCAGTGGCAGCGGCTGCCGGCCTCCGTCCGCGAGTTCCAGTCCACGCTGTTCCGCCGCTTCCGCGGCGCGGGGCCCGGGCCGCAGTAGACCGGCCGCCCCGGAGGCGGCGCCGCTCCCGGCGCGGTTCGTGGTGCGCTAGCTTCCCGCACCCGGCCGGAGGGCGGCGTGACGGCGAGACCGATCGACTACCAGCCCAGAATCGACCACACCGAATACCTTGCCGTCCCCGAGGCCCCTGGGGACCAGCGCATCGACGTGGGCGTGCTGTTCGTGGGTGCCGGTCCGGCCGGACTGGCCGGGGCGATCCGCCTGTCCCAGCTGCTCGAGACGGCTCCCGAGGTGAAGGAGCGCCTGGGCGAGGTCCCGGTCGCGGTCGTCGAGAAGGGCAAGTACCCCGGCGCCCATCTCGTCTCCGGCGCCGTGGTCAACCCGGTCGCCTTCCGCGCGCTCTTCCCCGACGTCGCCGAGTCGGCGCTTCCCTTCCGGGGACCCGTGCGCGGCGAGGAGCTCTACCTGCTCACCGGACGGCGCGCGTTCCGGTCCCCGCTCATGCCGCCCACGATGCGCAATCACGGGAACTGGGCCGCCTCGATCAGCGAGATGGCGCGCTGGCTCGCCGAGCGTGCCGAGCGCGCCGGCGTGAGCATCCTGACCGAGACCACCGCGGCGAAGCTGCTGGTGAGCGATCATGCCGTGCGCGGTGTCCTGACCGGCGACAAGGGCCGCGATCGCGACGGGAACCCCGAGGCCAACTTCGAGCCCGGCGCGGAGGTCGTCGCGACCGCCACCGTCCTCGCCGAGGGGGTCAACGGCCACCTCGCGGGGGCGCTCGACCGGCACTTCCACGTTGCGGGCAAGAACCCGCAGGTCTACGCGCTGGGCGTCAAGGAGGTGTGGGACGTCCCGCGGCCGCTCGACCGTGTCATTCACACCATGGGGTGGCCGCTGCGCTGGGGAAAGGCGGCCGCCGAGTTCGGCGGCAGCTTCGTGTACCCGATGGGCGAGCGGCAGGTCGCGATCGGCCTGGTGGTGGGGCTCGACTACCGCGACGCCTCGCTCTCGGTGCACGACCTCCTGCAGCAGCTCAAACTGCACCCCCTGGTGCGGCCGATCCTGGCGGGCGGCAGCCGCGCCGAGCACGGCTGGGGCGCGAAGTCGATTCCGGAGGGCGGCTTCTTCGCGCTCCCCGGCCGGCTCAGCGTCCCCGGCGCCGTCGTGACCGGCGATTCGGCGGGATTCGTCAACGTGCCGGCCCTGAAGGGCATCCACTACGCGATGTGGTCGGGCATGCTGGCGGCGGAAGCGATCTTCGCCTGCCTCAAGGCCGGCCGCGACCCCGCGCTGCTGGGCGCGCTGGCGGGCTACGACGAGGCGGTGCGACGGAGCTTCATCTGGAGCGACCTCTACCGTGTCCGGAACATGCGGCAGGCGTTCGCGGCCGGTCTGCTGCCGGGCGCGGCCCTGGCCGGCCTCATGACGCTGACCGGCGGCGCCTTCCCCGGCGGCCGCTTCCCGGCCGAGCCGGACGCGCTGCGTCCCGTCGCCCCGCGCCCGCGCCGGTATCCCAAGGCGGATGGGAAGCTGACCTTCGACAAGCTGTCCAGCGTGTACGCCAGCGGGAACCGCACCCGCGACACGCAGCCCAACCACCTGCTCGTCAAGACCGACGTGCCGGATGCCCTCGGTGAGACCTGGATCAACATGTGCCCGGCCGGAGTCTACGAGTGGATCACCGACGATCAGGGTGTCCGCAAGCTCCGCGTCAACTCGCCCAACTGCGTGCAATGCGGAGCGATTTCGGCGAAGGGGGGCCGCCTCACGCCCCCAGAGGGCGGAAGCGGACCGGAGTACAGCGTGACGTGACGAGCTGGGGTTTGGGGCTTGGGGGTTGGGGTTTGGGCCCCTCCACCCCCAACCCCCAAACCCCAATTCCCAACCCCCGGTCTTACGCCTTCGTCGCGATCAGGAAGGCGAGCTGCTCGAGGAACTTCCGGTCGTCGGCCGTGAACGCCGCCTTCACGTCCGAGTCGATGTCGATCTCACCGAGGACCTGCGTCCCGCGCATGACCGGCACCACCATCTCGCTCCGGGTCTCGATGCTGCAGGCCAGGTAAGCGGGGTCGGAGCCGACGTCGTCCACCACCACCGTCTGCCGCTCGCGGGCCGCGCGGCCGCAGATGCCGACGCCCACCGGGATGCGCACGTGCTCCGTGGGCCGGCCACGGAACGCCCGCAGCACCAACGTGTCACCATCCAGCCAGTAGATGTAGACGCCCGTGTAGTGAGGGAACCCGGACTGGAGCGCTTCGACGGTGCGCTCGAGAACGGTGTCGAGCGTCGAATGCCCCGGCGAGCCGGGAATGGCGAGCACGGTGCGCTCGGCTTGGGTGCGGGCGGAGGCGTCGGTGGCCATACATGGAAGATACTCACACCCTTACACCCCACACCCAGCCGCAACGCGAGTGGGTGTAGGGGGGTAGGGTGTCGGGCTACAGCTCTTACGCCGCCGCCGCCGTGACCCCCTCCACCTTCTTCACCACTTCCGCGTCGATCGCGATCTCGACCGTCTCGCCGACCACCACCCCGCCCGTCTCGAGCAGCTGGTTGTAGGTCAGGCCGAAGTCCTTACGGTCGAGCACGCCGCGCGCGCTGAAGCCGGCCCGCACGCCGCCCCAGGGATCCTTCGCGCTGCCCGCATACTCCACGTCCAGCACCACGGGCCGCGTCACGCCGTGCATCGTCAGGTCGCCCGCCACCTTCAGCGCCTCCCCCCCGGGCCCCGCCTGCTCGACCCGGGTGCTCCTGAACGCGAGGACGGGGTAGCGCTCGACGTCGAAGAAATCCGACGAGCGGAGGTGCGCGTCGCGCTGGGCGACCCCCGTATCGATGCTCGCCACGTCGATCGTCACCTCGACCGCCCCATGGCTCGGATCGTTCTCGTCCATCGTGAGCGTGCCGTCCCACTTGGCGAACCGGCCCCGGACCTTCGAGACCACCATGTGGCGCACGGTGAAGTTCACGCTGGAGTGCGCTGGATCGAACGCCCACTGCTGCTTCGTCGTGTTCGCCTTCATCGCTGCATCCTCCTCCGGTGTAGTACTTGTCCAGACACTAGTCGTGATCACAGATATGGCCCCGCCAAACCGCCTACTCAGGCGTCGAGCGGGCCTCGTCGAGGAGGTCCGCCAGCCTGCGGAGCCGCTCTTCCGCCATGTGCCCCAGCAGCCGCTTCTGGACCTCGGCGAGCGGCTCCGCCAGCTGATCGAGCAGCGACAGGCCACTCTGGGTGATCCGCGTCGTCACGACCCTCCGGTCGGCATCGTCGCGGGCCCGGGTCACCAGGTGCCGTTTCTCCAGGCGGTCCAGGAGCCGGGTGAGGTCCGGGTCTCTGGTCACCATCCGGTCGGCGATCTCGCCGCACGGGAGTCCCGACGCGCCCGCACCCCTCAGGATCCGCAGCACGTTGTACTGCGTGCCCGTGAGGCTGGACCCTTTGAAGACCTGCACCAATCCGCGCTCGAGAGCGTCGGCCGTGCGCGCCAGCCCCAGAAGCACCTCTTCCTCGACCGACCCGAAGGGGCGGGACTGCTTGAGCTCGTCCTTCAGCCGCTTCACCATGGGCAGGTATATAATCGTGATAACGACTATTGTCAAGACGTTGGTTATCGAGCGCCAATCCGCGCCGACCCGGGGGGTGTCGTGTGGGCCCTCACGCCCAGCCGCGCCGACGCTCGGCGCCCTGGGGGCCCATATTGACATTCGTACATAGCCATATTACCATCTCGCTATGACAACTACCCTGCGCCAGGCGCCGCTGGACCCGCGCGTCCTGGCGGAAGCTGCGGAGATGGTCCGCGTGCTAGGCCACCCGGTGCGGCTGCGGATCGTGGAACTGCTCGAGGCCGGCGAGCAGACCGTGACTCAGCTTCAGGACGGGCTGGAGGCTCCGCAGGCGCTGGTCTCGCAGCAGCTCGCCCGGATGCGGGGAGCTGGGATCGTGGCGGGACGGCGCAGCGGCTCGAACGTCTGGTACTCCATCGCGGATGCGCGGGTCGTGAGGATGCTCGACTGCCTGCGGCACTGCGACCTGCCCGCCGCCCGCGGTCGGCGGCCGGAAGGGGCGGAGGCATGACCACCGCCGGCCATCTCGCTCCGTACGGCATCGAGGCGGAGGTGCCCGTCGGGTACGAGCGGGCGGTCGCGCTCACCCGCGACGCGCTCGCCGGGCAGGGCTTCGGCGTGTTGACGGAGATCGACGTGCGCGCGACGCTGAAGCAGAAGCTCGGCGCCGAGTTCCGGCCCTACGTCATCCTGGGCGCGTGCAATCCGCCCCTCGCGCACCGGGCGCTCCACAGCGAGCTGGCGATCGGGCTCCTGCTGCCGTGCAACGTGATCGTGCATGCCGGGGACCGCCCCGGCACAAGCGTCGTGGCTGCGCTCGACCCCGTCGTCCAGCTGGGCGTGACCGGCCGCGCCGACCTGAAACCACTCGCGGCGGAGGTGCGCGACCGGCTCGAGAAGGCACTGGAGAGCCTGCGCCGGTCCGCCGCGTCAACCGTGACACCCGAGAGGAACTGAATCGTGAAAGACACCAAGGTGGTGACCGATGCCAGCTTCGAGGCGGACGTGCTGAAGGCCGAGAGCCCGGTGCTGGTGGACTTCTGGGCGCCGTGGTGCGGCCCCTGCCGCGCGGTGGCGCCGGTGCTCGAGAAGGTGGCCGAGCTGTACGCCGGCCGGGTGACGGTGGCGAAGCTCAACGTGGACGAGAATCCAGTGACGTCGCAGACCTACGGCATCCGGAGCATCCCGACCGTGGCGCTGTTCAAGGGCGGCGACGTCGTGGACGGCGTGCTGGGCGCGGCTCCCCTCCCCTACTTCACCGAGATGCTGGACAAGCACATCGGCACGGCCGGCGCCGAGGCGAAGAGCGCATGAAGCCGGTCACGGTCACCTGGGACGGCGGGGTGCGGTTCACCGCCGACGTCCGCGGCCACAAGCTGGTGGTGGACCAGCCGCCCCAGGGCGGCGGGCAGGACGCCGGTCCGATGCCGCTGGAGCTCGTCCCGGCCGCGCTGGGCACGTGCGTGGCGTTGTTCGTGAAGCAGTTCCTCGTCACGCGCGGCCTCGATGCCGCCGGGCTGACCGTGCAGGTGTTCACGGCCACGGAGGCCAATCCGCACCGGATCGGTCGGTTCGAGGTCACCGTCGCCATTCCGAAGGGCGTGCCGGAGCACTACCGGGAGGCCGTGGCGCGGGTGGCCGAGAGCTGCACCGTCCACCATACGCTCACTCACCAGCCGGAGATTGCGGTCGAGGTCCTCGAGACCGTTCCGACCGCCTAGCCCCAGCCCCCGCTCGAGCCGGCGGCGACGTGGCCGCCGGCTCCGCTGTATCTCCTTTCCCGACAATCGGTTGAAAAGTCCCTGCCCGATCCCTGGGAATGGAACGCATCTTGCGGAACATCGGGGTCGACGACGCGGCTCTGAGAAGCGCCCAAGCCCGGACGCCTCTGACCGGCGAGCCTGCGCGCCACGGAGAGACCATGGGCAAGCAGACCCTGACCATCGACGGGAACGAGGCGGCGGCGAGAGTCGCCTATCAGCTCAACGAAGTCATCGCCATCTACCCGATCACCCCCTCATCCCCGATGGGCGAGTGGTCGGACCAGTGGGCGTCGGAGAAGCGCCCCAACCTGTGGGGGACGATTCCCACGGTGGTGGAGATGCAGAGCGAGGGCGGCGCGGCCGGTGCCCTGCACGGCTCGCTGCAGACGGGTTCGCTGTCGACGACCTTCACGTCGTCCCAGGGCCTGTTGCTGATGATCCCGAACATGTACAAGATCGCCGGCGAGCTGACGAGCACGGTCTTCCACGTGGCCGCCCGCTCCCTGGCTGCGCAGGCGCTGTCCATCTTCGGCGACCACAGCGACGTGATGGCCACGCGGGGGACGGGGTACGCGCTGCTGGCGTCGAACTCGATCCAGGAGGTGACCGACCTCGCGGCGATCGCGACCGCGGCCACGCTGGAGTCGCGGGTGCCGTTCCTGCACTTCTTCGACGGCTTCCGGACCTCGCACGAGGTGGCCAAGATCGAGGCGCTGACGCCGGAGCAGCTGCGGGCCCTGATCGACGACGAGACCGTGCGGGCGCACCGCGCGCGCTCTCTCTCGCCGGATCACCCGGTGCTCCGCGGCTCGGCGCAGAACCCGGACGTGTACTTCCAGGCCCGCGAGGCCGTGAACCCGTACTACCTCGCCTGCCCGGGCATCGTGCAGCGGGTGATGGACCGCTTCGCCAAGAGCGTCGGCCGCTCCTACCACCTGTTCGACTACGTGGGCGCTCCCGACGCCGAGCGGGTGATCGTGCTGATGGGCTCGGGGGCCGAGGCGGCCCACGAGACCGTGGACCACCTGGTCGCCCGGGGCGAGAAGGTGGGCGTGCTCAAGGTGCGGCTGTTCCGGCCGTTCGCGGTCCAGCTGTTCGTCGCCGCGCTGCCCAAGACGGTGGAGGCGATCGCGGTGCTCGACCGCACCAAGGAGCCGGGCAGCGCCGGGGAGCCGCTCTACCAGGACGTGCTGACGGCGCTGGCCGAGACGATGAGCGGCGCCGAGCCTCCGCTGCGCTCGTTCCCGCGGGTGATCGGCGGCCGCTACGGCCTGTCGTCCAAGGAGTTCACGCCGGCGATGGTGAAGGGCGTGTTCGACGAGTTGGCGGCGACGGAGCCCCGCAACCACTTCACCGTGGGCATCGAGGACGACGTCACGCGGACGAGCCTGCGCTACGATCCCGAGTTTTCGACCGAGGATCCGAAGACGGTGCGCGCGCTGTTCTTCGGGCTCGGCGCCGACGGCACGGTGAGCGCCAACAAGAACTCGATCAAGATCATCGGCGAGGGCACCGACAACTACGCCCAGGGCTACTTCGTGTACGACTCGAAGAAGTCGGGCACGATGACCACCTCGCACCTGCGGTTCGGCGCGAAGCCCATCCGCTCCAGCTATCTCGTCACCCGCGCCAACTTCGTGGCGGTGCACAACTTCACCTTCCTGGAGCGGAACGACCTGTTCGCGCCGGCCGAGCCGGGCGCCCCCGTGCTGCTCAACACGGCGTACGGGCCGGACGAGGTGTGGGACCAGCTGCCGCGCAAGGCGCAGCAGCACGTCATCGAGCGGAAGCTCAAGCTGTACGTGATCGACGGCCTGAAGGTGGCGCAGGACGCGGGCCTCGGCGGCCGGATCAGCACGGTGATGCAGACCTGTTTCTTCGCCATCAGCGGCGTGCTCCCGAAGGACGAGGCGATCGCGGCGATCAAGCACGCGATCGAGAAGACCTTCGGCAAGCGCGGCGAGTCGGTGGTGAAGAAGAACTTCGCGGCGGTGGACGCCGCGCTCGCCCACCTGCACGAGGTGAAGGTCCCGGCGAAGGTCACGAGCACGTTCGACCTGCGGCCCCCGGTGCCGGCCGAGGCGCCGGAGTTCGTGCAGAAGGTGACGGCGGAGATCATCGCCGGGCGCGGCGACCTGCTGCCCGTGAGCGCGCTGCCGGACGACGGCACCTATCCCACCGGCACGACCCAGTGGGAGCGGCGCAACATCGCCGTCGAGCTGCCGGTGTGGGACGAGAAGATCTGCATCCAGTGCGGCAAGTGCGTGCTGGTGTGCCCGCACGCCACCATCCGCGCCAAGGTGGTGGACGCGGCCGTCCTGAAGGAGGCGCCCCCGACCTTCAAGTCGGCGCCGGCGCGGTGGCGGGAGTTCAAGGAGCGGCGCTACCTGCTGCAGGTGGCGCCCGAAGACTGCACCGGCTGCAGCCTGTGCGTGCAGGCCTGCCCGGTGAAGAACAAGAGCGAGGCCAAGCTCAAGGCGCTCAACATGCGGCCGCAGCTGCCGCTGCGGGAGCCGGAGCGGGCCAACTGGGAGTTCTTCCTCGCGCTCCCGGAGACCGACCGGACGGTGCTGCGCCCCGACCAGATCAAGGACGTGCAGCTGTTCCAGCCGCTGTTCGAGTTCTCGGGCGCGTGCTCGGGCTGCGGCGAGACCCCCTACGTCAAGCTGCTGAGCCAGCTGTTCGGCGACCGGACCGTGGTGGCGAACGCCACCGGCTGCTCGTCGATCTACGGCGGCAACCTGCCCACGACGCCGTGGGCGATGAACGGGGACGGCCGCGGTCCCGCGTGGTCCAACTCGCTGTTCGAGGACAACGCGGAGTTCGGGATGGGGATGCGGCTCTCGCTCGACAAGCAGGCCGAGTTCGCGCGGGAGCTGGTGCGGCGGATGGCCGGGCGGCTCGGTGAGCCGCTCGCGGGCGAGCTGATCGGCGCCGACCAGTCCACCGAGGCCGGCATCGCGGCGCAGCGCGCGCGGGTGGCCCGGCTCAAGACCGCGCTGGCGGCGCTGCCGGATCCCGAGGCCCGGATGCTCGAGTCCCTGGCCGACGTGCTGGTCCGGAAGAGCGTCTGGATCGTGGGCGGCGACGGCTGGGCGTACGACATCGGCTACGGCGGCCTCGACCACGTGATCGCGTCGGGCCGGAACGTGAACATCCTGGTCCTGGACACCGAGGTGTACTCCAACACCGGCGGCCAGGCGTCCAAGGCCACGCCGCGAGGCGCGGTGGCGAAGTTCGCCGCCGGCGGCAAGCCGAACGCCAAGAAGGACCTGACGCTGATGGCCATGGCGTACGGCAACGTGTACGTGGCGCGGGTGGCGATGGGCGGCGACGACGCTCAGACGGTGCGGGCGTTCCTCGAGGCGGACGCGTACGACGGGCCGTCGCTGATCGTGGCCTACAGCCACTGCATCAACCACGGCTACGACATGGTGGACGGCCTGAGTCAGCAGGACATCGCGGTGAAGACCGGGTACTGGCCGCTGCTGCGCTACAACCCCGCCCTCGCGGCGCAGGGCAAGAACCCGCTGGTGCTGGACTCCAAGGCGCCCTCGCTGCCGCTGGAGCAGTACACCCGCAACGAGACGCGGTACACGATGCTCGCGCACAGCGATCCGGCGGCGGCGAAGCACCTGGCGCAGCTGGCACAGCAGGACGTCGCGACCCGCTGGCGGACCTACACGTTCATGGCGCAGCAGGAGGGGAACGGCGGCGACGGGAACGGCGGCGACGGCGGAGCCAAGCCATGACCGACCTCACGACCGACTACCTCGGGTTCACGCTGTCGAGCCCGCTCGTGGCCTCGGCCTCGCCGCTGTGCGAGGACCTCGACAACCTGCGGCGGCTCGAGGATGCCGGTGCCGCCGCGGTGGTTCTCCACTCGCTGTTCGAGGAGCAGCTCGCCCGCGAGAGCGAGGTGCTGGACCGCGCACTGTCGGCCGGAACCGACAGCCACGCGGAGGCGCTGAGCTACTTCCCCGATCTCGCGAGCTACAACCTCGGGCCGGAGGGCTACCTCGAGCACGTCCGGAAGGCGAAGGCCGCGCTCGGCATCCCGGTCATCGCCAGCCTCAACGGCGTCTCGAGCGGCGGGTGGGTGGACTACGCGCGGAAGATGGAGCAGGCCGGTGCGGACGCGTTGGAGCTCAACGTGTACTTCATCCCCACCGACGCGCACCTCACCGGCGCCGCGGTCGAACAGCAGTACTGCGACCTGGTGCGCGACGTCCGGGCGGCGATCCGGATCCCGCTCGCCGTCAAGGTCGGGCACCAGTTCACGGCGTTCGCGAACATGGCGCGCCGCCTGGAGGAGGCCGGGGCCGGGGCGCTGGTCCTGTTCAACCGCTTCTACCAGCCCGACCTCGACGTCGAGAACCTCGAGGTGGTGAGCGCGCTGTCGCTGAGCCAGCCGTACGAGCTGCTGCTCCGGCTCCACTGGGTGGCGGTGCTGTACGGCCGCCTCCAGGCCGACCTCGCCGTCACGGGCGGCGTCCACGCCGCGGGGGACGTGCTGAAGGCGATGATGGCGGGCGCCAACGTCGCCATGATGACCTCGACGCTGCTGCGCAGCGGCATCGGGCACCTGACCGCGGTGCGGCAGGAGCTGGCGGCCTGGATGAACGAGCACGAGTACGAGTCGGTCCGCCAGATGCGCGGCAGCCTGAGCCAGCGGTCGACCGCGAATCCGGAGGCATACGAGCGGGCGAATTACGTGAAGGTGCTGAGCTCGTATGCCGTGAAGTAGGGGCCGTGACAGGTGAGAAGTGAGCGGTGAGAGGTTCAAGTGAGCAGTGAGAGGTGAGGGGTGGGAAGCGAACGGCGTGAGAGGTGAGTCCCCTCTCACGCCGTTCTTCTCACCCTTCCCGCCTCTCACGTCTCACGCCCTTCCCTTCTCACCTCTCACTTGAACCTCTCACCTCTCACGCCTGCATCGTCTTCAGAAACCCCAGATCATACCCCCTGGCCTTCATCATCCCCTCGAGGCCCGACTTGTCCGCCGCCTTCATGTACGCCTCGGCGGGCTCGACCAGCTTCTTGTCCACGACCTCCAGCAGCGCGTCGTTGAGCGTCACCATCCCCAGCTTCTTGTTGGTCTGGATCATCGACGGGATCTGGAAGGTCTTGCCCTCGCGGATGAGGTTCGAAATGGCCGGGATCGCCAGCAGGATCTCGCGCACCGCCACGCGCCCGCCGCCGATCTTCTTGCACAGGATCTGAGCGACCACGCCCTTCAGCGATTCGGAGAGCATCACCCGGATCTGGCTCTGGCGGTCCGCGGGGAACTGGTCGATGATCCGGTCCACCGTGGACGCCGCCGTGGTGGTGTGGAGTGTGCCGAAGACCAGGTGGCCCGTCTCCGCCGTCTCGATCGCGATCGCCACCGTCTCGAGGTCGCGCATCTCGCCCACCAGGACGATGTCGGGATCCTCCCGCAGCGCCGCCCGCAGGGCCCGCTTGAAGGACTCCGTGTGCAGCGCCACCTGCCGCTGGGTGACCACGCAGCTCTTGCTCGAGTGCACGAACTCGATCGGGTCCTCGATCGTGATGATGTGATCCGTGCGCTTGCGGTTGATGAGGTCGATCATCGCCGCGAGCGTGGTGGACTTGCCGGATCCCGTCGGCCCGGTGACCAGCACCAGGCCCTTGGTCAGGAAACAGAGCTTCTGGATCTCCTCCGACAGGCCCAGCTCCTCCGCGGTCTGCACCCGGGTGGGGATCACGCGGAACACCGCCGCCGGCCCCCGGCGGTCGCGGAGCACGTTGCAGCGGAACCGCGCCAGGTCGAGGATCTCGTACGCGAAGTCGGTGTCGTTGCTCTCGGCGAACTCCCGGCGGTTGCGCTCCGGCATGATCGAGAAGACCAGCGCCTCCATCTCCTCGACCGTGAGCGGCTCCTGCCCCTCGGTCCGGGCCATCACGCCCGCCTTCCGGGTGATGGGAGGCTCGCCGACGCGGAGGTGCAGGTCCGACGAGCCGGACTCGACCAGCCGGCGCAGCAGGTCCTGGATCCGCTCCTCGGCCCCGGCCGCCGCCTCGCCGCCCCCGGCCGGCGCCTCGCGCCTCGGCCCCGGGCCGGGAGCCGGCGCCGCGGGCGCGCGGGCCTCCATCGGCATCGAGATGGCCGCGCTCGAGCGGCGCGGCCTGGCCGGCCCGATCGTGACCGCGATGTCGTCGCCCATGTGGACGATCTCCACGTCCACGCGCCCGCCGTCCAGGGCGTAGCCGAAGGCCATGCGCGATTCGGCCTCCAGGTGGTCCTTCATCCCCTCCGGCGCGATCTCCCGCACCAGCGCCATGATCTTGGCCTTCGTGAGCAGGTCCCGCGTCACCGGCCGCTCGGCGCCCTCCACGCTCAGCATGACCGCGGCGCCGCTGGCGAGACGCATGTGCGCGGCGCCCTGCTGGAACATCACCTCGATGAACTTGTCGAGCGTCGCCATGCCTCTCCCTCTCCGGGGCTAGGGCTGCGGCTTGGCCGGGGTCGGCTCCGCCGCCTTCGGCTGGGCCGGAGCCGCCGCGGGCGCCGCGGCCGGCGCGGGCGGCGGAGTCTGGGCGCCGGGCCGCGCGGCCGCGGGCTGCGGGGCGGCCGGCGCCGCGGAGCGGGACGGGGCCGACGGCCCCGGGGCCGGGGCCGGCGCGCCGGGCTGGCCCGCGCCCGCGGGCGGTCTGGACGCCGGCGCGACGCCGGGCGCACCCGCCGGCGGCGCCTGCACCACTGCGTCCTTCGCCGCCTCCCTCGCCTCCTCCGCCAGCACCCGCGCCCTGACGTGCTCGGCCTGCGTCTTCCGCTCCTTCTCGGCCAGGAACGTCTTCTCCTTCTGGTCGTTCTCGTCCGCCGTGATCGTCCCCTTGAGGGTGCGCTCGATCAGTCCCCTGAACGCCACCACGGCGTCCCGCAGCATCCGGGCCTTCATCATCGGGCTGCCGCCCCGCGAGGCCATCACCGCCAGCTGGCCGGCGGAGTCGGCGATGAAGCCGAGGTTGCGCGCCATCGTCTTCTGGCGCAGGTGGCCCAACTCGCGCGACAGCTGGGCCGCGTACATCTCGCCGCCCTTTTTGGCGGCCGCGTACTGCTCCACGAGCACGCCGAAGTGCTCCGCCTCCTTGAGGACGGTCTCGAGGTACTCGACGATCTCGCTCGCCTTGGCCGACAGCTTGGAGCCTGCCATGGACGCCTCCGACTGCCCGGGCTCGCTACCCGTTCGCCTGGTCGCAGAGCAGCACCAGCTTCCCGAAGACCGCGTCGGACTCCAGCACGCGGTGCGCCTCGGCCGCGTCCGCGAGCGGGAAGCTGCGCTCCACCACCGGCCGCACGATCCCGCCCTCCAGGAGGGGCAGCACCTCGGCCGCGAAACGCGAGGTGACGCCGATCTTCTCCTCCAGCGTGCGCGCCCGCAACACCGTGCCCACCAGCGTGAGGCGCTTGCTGAGCAGCATGCCCAGGTCGATGGTCGCGCTTCGCCCCCCGGTGAGGCCCACGACGATCATCCGGCCCCCGCGGGCCAGGGCCTGGATGCTCCCGGCCAGCACCGGGCCGCCCACCAGGTCGAACACGACGTCCACGCCCTCGCCCGCCGTGCGCTGCTTGACGACCTCGGCGAAATCGGCCTTGGAGGTGTCGATCGCCACCTCCAGGCCGAGGGCGGTCGCCCGCGCGAGCTTCGCCGCGCTGCGCGAGGTGCCGAACGTGCGCGCGCCGAACGCCTTCGCCAGCTGCAGGGCCGCCGTGCCGACGCCGCTCCCGACGGCGTGGATGAGCACCCGCTCGCCGGACCTGAGGCCCATCTGGCGGAACAGGGCATCGTAGGCGGTGATGAACGCTTCGGGGACCGCCGCCGCCTCCTCGAACGTCCACGCCGACGGCACCGGCATCGCCACCGCCTCGTTGACCGTCACCGCCTCCGCGTACCCGCCCGCCGGCACGAGCCCCATGACGCGGTCGCCCACCTTCCAGGCCCTGGCGCCGGCGCCCAGGGCCGCCACCTCACCGGCGTACTCGAGCCCGGGGATGTCGCCCGGCGCGCCCGGAGGCGGCGGGTAGTGCCCCTGCCGCTGCAGGACGTCCGCGCGGTTGACCCCGGCCGCGCGCACCCGCACCTGCACCTCGCCGGCCGCCGGTCGCGGCGTGGGCACGTCGCGCAATTGGAGAACCTCCGGCCCTCCCGCAGCGGAAATCACGATGGCTCTCATCGCCCCACCCCTTCCCACCCCGCCGGTGAGCGGTGAGACGTGAGGCACGCGAGGTTCGAGTGAGCCGTGAGAGGTCGAAGGGAGAGGGCGCAGCTCGTCCCGGCACGGCCGCCCCCGAGCAGCGCGCGCGCACCCCTCACGCCTTTCCCCCTCTCACCTCTCACCTGAACCGCTCACTTCTCACCTCGCGCCTCTCGCGCTTCACCTGTCGAGTGCCTCGACCAACACCCGCCCATCCAGCTTCTCGAGCGGCTCGACCCCGACCAGTCGCGCCAGCGTCGGCGCAAGATCCGCCACCTGCACGCGCTGCGCGTACCGCCCGGGCCGCACGCCGGGACCGGCGATGACGAGGGGCACGTGGGTGTCGTCGTCGCTGGGCTGCCCGTGTTGGGCCTCGCCCCCGCTCCCCCACACCATGTGCGGCTTCAGCGTCACCATCAACGCGGCCGGGAGGTCGGGCGGGATCGCGTTCCTCCACCGTCGGGCGACGGCGTCCGTCGCCGTGTCCGCGGCCGCGAGGGTCTCGGGCGTATCGACCCGCAGGACCTGGGGCGCCTGCCGCATCTCGTTCGCGATCAGGTGCACCAGGGCGTCCACCGCCACGCCGTGCGCGACGAGCCCCGGGCGGTCCACCACCAGCAGGCCCAGCTCGAAGAAGCGGATCCACCGGTGCGGCCCGAGCTGCTGGGCCAGCGCCACGCTGTCGGCGCGGATCAGCCCAGACGGGTTCAGCCACTGCGCCCCCGGCGTGCCGTGGCGGTTCGCGTATTCCGGGTACGACGTCATGCCGTGGTCGGCGGTCACCGAGACGACGTAGCCGTCGCGCCCGAACAGGCGGTCGAGCGAGTCGAGGAACGCGCCGAGGTAGCGGTCGACGTGGAGCACCTGGTCGTGGATCTCCCGCGAGTCGGGCCCGAAGGCGTGCCCGATGTAGTCGGTCGCCGACAGGCTGACGGCCAGGAGATCGGGGTGCCCGCCGGACCCGAGGTGGAGTTGCACCACGCCGTTCAGGGCCAGGGCCAGCGTCAGCGAGTCCATCCACGGGGTCGCGATGAAGGCATCCGCCGCCGCCGTCGTGTCCGGCGGCAGGACGTGCGGGAAGACGACGTCCTTGCCGCCGTTCTCGTAGTCCATCGAGTCGGGCTCGGCGTAGGCCGACGGGTCGAGCAGCAGGTCCCAGCGCCTGCCCGGGGCGCGGGCCGGCAGCAGCCCCGCGTTGAAGTCGCGCACCCACTTGGGCAGCGAGTCCGCGTAGTACCGGCTGGTCGTGAACTGGCCGGACTGGTACCAGTACGCCTGCTGGCGCGCGCGGCCGATCGGGAGGATCGCGCCACGGTCCTTGCGCGAGACCGAGAGCGCCCGGGCGCCGGGCCAGCGGGCCTGCATCCAGTCGAACAGCGCCGTCCCGCGGAATCGCCACGGCGACGCACCGGGCCCGGTCACGTCGAGCAGCTCCCCGGTCTCGTTGTTGTCCGTGACCCCGAAGGCGTTGCGGACGATGCCGGTGGACCGCGGGTTGCGCCCGGACAGCACCGTGGCGTGGCCGGGCGCCGTCTCCGCCATCGCGTGATCCTGGTACGCGTCGGTGAACACCGCGCCGCGCTCCAGCAGCCGCGCCAGGCCGCCCGTGAGCTGGGCGCGCCAGCGCTCCAGGTAGTCGGCCCGGAACTGGTCGATGGTGATGTGCACCACCAGCCGCGGCAGGGGCTGCTGGTGCGGCGCGGAGGCCTGCAGGGCGGCGAGCAGCGCGAGGAGCGGACTGGCCATTCAGACTCCGACGCTTCGGTGAAGGAGGGAATATGCGCAGGCCGGTCCGTCCGTGCGATGCGGCTCCCGGATCACAGCCAGCGGAAGATCTTGAGGGCGACGGCGAACGCGACTGCGCCCCAGGCTGCGCAGACGGCGGTCGGTCCGGCGACGGCCGCCAGCGAGGCGCCGTCGAGGATGACGGCGCGCAGGGCGTCGTTCAGCGCGGTCAGGGGCAGCGCCTTGATCAGCGGCTGCATCGCCGCCGGGAAGTTCGACGACGAGAAGAACACGCCCGACAGCACCCACATCGGCAGCATGATCAGGTTCATCAGCCCCGACACCATCTCGACGGTCCGTGCCCGGCTGGCCGTGAGCAGGCCGAGGCCCGCGAAGCACATGGCGCCGATCAGCACCAGCGCGGCGAGCGTGAGCACCGAGCCGCGGAACGGGACGCCGAAGACGAGGGCGCCGAAGCCCAGGAGCAGCGCGACCTCCGGCCCGAGCATCACCAGGCGCGCCGCGATGAACGACAGCAGGTACTCGCTGCGGCGCATCGGCGAGGCGAGCAGCCGCTTGATGAGCCGGCGCTTGCGGGCGTCCACGACTGCGTAGCCCATGCCCCACATGCCGGTGCCCATGAGGTTGAGGCCGAGCAGGCCCGGGATCAGGAAGTCGATGTAGCGCGAGCCCTTCTGCATCACCCTCTGGTCGGCGACCCGCCGCACGTCCGTGCGCCCCAGGGCGCGCTGCAGCGCGTCGTCGGCCACCAGGCGGGCGGTGCGGCTCTCGGCCCGCGTCGAGTCGTACCGGTACACGATGGGCTCGCCCGGCACGATCACGAGCGCGATGCCGCCCTTGCGCAGCTGCTCGGCCGCGCGCGGCGCCGGCAGCACGGTGGCCTGGATGCCGCGGCCCGCACCCAGCAGCGCCGCCAGGGAGTCCGCGCCCGGCCCGGCCTCGATCCCGACCCGGGTCACCTCCGGCGGCCGGTTCCGGAACGCGAGCCCCAGCGCCACCGCCAGCAGCAGCGGAAAGGCGAACACCCAGAAGAGCACCTCCGGCTGCCGGAGCTGCTCCCGGAAGCGGGCGAGCGTCAGTTGCCACAGCGGGCTGTCGGAACCGACTGCACTCATCCCTTCCCTCACTTCTCACGCAGTTCACTTCCCACTTCTCACTTCTCACTTCTCACCTGAACCTCTCACCCCTCACTTCTCACTTCTCACTCGTCTCTCAGGTGCCTCCCCGTCAGACTCAGGAACAGGTCCTCGAGCGTCGCGTGATGCGTCACCAGCTCCGTCATCTCGACGTCACGGCGCTGCAGCTCGCCCAGCAGCCCCGGCACGGCGCGGTGGACCTCGCTCACGGTCAGGACGTACCGCGGTCCGTCGCGGCGCACGGCCTTCACGCCCGGCAGGGCCGCCAGCACCGCCTCGGCCGGCGCCGGCGCGCCGTCGCGAAGGGCGAACTCCACCACCTCCTCCGCGCCGAGCGACGCGATCAGCTCCCGCGGCGTGCCCAGGGCGATGACCCGCCCGTGATCCATCACCGCCACGCGGTCGCACAGCCGCTCCGCTTCTTCCATGTAGTGGGTCGTGAGCACGACGGTCCCGCCCTGCCGCTTGAACGCAGCCACCACGTCCCACAGCTGGCGCCGGGACTGCGGGTCCAGCCCCGTGGTCGGCTCGTCCAGGAACAGCATGTCGGGATCGCCCACCAGCGCGCACGCGATCGCCAGGCGCTGACGCTGGCCGCCCGACAGCTTCTCCACCCAGGCGTCCCGCTTCTCGCCAAGCTCCACGACCTCGAGCACCTGCTCGACGGTCCGTCCGCGGCGGTAGAAGCTGCGGAACAAACGGATCACCTCGGCGACCTTGAGCCGGTCGGCGAGCCGCGTCTCCTGGAGGGCGACGCCCAGCCGCTCGCGTAGCGCGTGCTCGTCGTGCCCCCACCGCATTCCCAGCACCTGGATGTCGCCGCCGTCCGGGGGGACCAGCCCCTCCAGCATCTCGACCGTGGTGGTCTTGCCGGCGCCGTTGGGGCCCAGCAGGCCGAAGCACTCGCCCGCACGCACCTCGAGGTCGAGGCCCGAGACGGCGACCACGTCCTTGTAGCGCTTGTGGAGGCCGGTACAGCGGATGGCGGGGACGGCCGTGGCGGTGGGCATGGGGCCGTGGATGATGTCGAGACGCCGAGCCGGGCGAAAGGGGGGCAGCGGACCGTCGGTGGGTTGCAGACCCTGGGTTAAGGAAGAGGCCGCGACCGCGGCCTCGACGTCCCACCACCTGCCACCCACAACCCACAACCGGCTAACAGATCCTCGGCAACTGCTCCCCGGACAGCAGGTCCAGCACCCGCTCGCCGCCGGCGCGCGTCTTCAGCGTCACCAGCCCCGGCGTGCCCCCGGCGGCCACGGTGCCGATGCGAGCAGCGGCCGCGGTGTCGGGCCGCGCGCGGAGCAGCACCAGGGCCGCGTCCGCGTCGCCGGCCGCGACGAACGCGATGAAGCGCCCCTCGCACGCCACGTACAGCGGGTCCAGGCCCAGCACCTCGCACGCGCCCGCCACGTCCTCGCCGACCGGCACCGCGCTCTCGTGCACCGAGATCTCGCACGCGGCCTGGGTCGCGATCTCGTTCAGCACCGTCGCCACGCCGCCGCGGGTGGGGTCGCGGAGGCAGTGCACGGCGAGGCCGGCCTCGACCAGCGCGAGCGCCGGGGCGGCCACGCTGGCGCAGTCGCTGACGATCGGGGAGCTGAACGCGAGGCCGTCGCGCACCGCCATCACCGCGACGCCGTGCTGGCCGATCGTCCCGCTCACCAGCACCGCGTCACCGGGGCGCACCTCCGTCGGCGCCACGGGCCGGCGCGCCACCACCGCGCCGACGCCCGCGCTGGTGATGTAGACGCCGTCGCCCTTGCCGCGCTCGACGACCTTGGTGTCGCCCGCCACCACCACGACGCCCGCCTCGCGCGCGGCCCGCTCGATCGACGCGACGATGCGGGCCAGGTCGTCCATGGCCAGCCCTTCCTCGAGGATGAACCCGAGGCTGAGATACAGCGGCCGCGCGCCGCTCATCGCGAGGTCGTTGACCGTGCCGTTCACCGCCAGCGTGCCGACGTCGCCGCCCGGGAAGAACATCGGATGCACCACGAAGCTGTCGGTGGTGAACGCGAGCTTCGCGGCCGGCGTGTCGAACACGGCGGCATCGTGCAGCGCCGCCAGCGCGTCGTTCCGGAACGCCGGGACGAACAGCCGCTCCACCAGCTCGCGCGTCAGCCGTCCGCCCCCGCCGTGCGCGAGCAGGATGCGGCCGCCGGCGGGCAGCGGAACCGGGCACGCCAGCTCGCCGCCCATCAGCCCGCCACCGCCGTCGCCGCCGCGCCGGCGGCCCGCCGCCGGCGGTACAGCCAGTAGGCCGCGCACGCCCCCTCGGAGGAGACCATCGGCGCACCCAGCGGGTGCTCCGGCGTGCACCGCGTGCCGAACGCGGGGCACTCCTGCGGCCGGAGCCGCCCCTGCAGCACCAGGCCGGCGCGGCAGTCCGGGTCCTCCCGGGCCGCCGGCGAGTGGTCCGGGAACCGGCGCTCCGCGTCGAACTCGGCGTACCGCGCGTTCAGGCCCAGCCCGCTGCGCGGGATCGGGCCGAGGCCGCGCCAGGTGCGGTCCGTGACCTCGAAGACCTCCTCGATCGCGCGGCGCGCGACCGCGTTGCCGTCCGGCCGCACCACCCGCGCGTACTGGATCTCCACCTCGTGGCGGCCCTCCTCCAGCTGGCGCACCGCCATCGCCACGCCCTGCAGCAGGTCCAGCGGCTCGAAGCCCGTCACCACCACGGGCACCCGGTGCCGCTCGACCAGCGGCCGGTACTCCGCCGTGCCCATCACCGTGCACACGTGGCCGGCGGCGAGGAACGCCTGCACCCGGCACTCCGGCTCCGCCAGGATGGCCTCGAGCGCGGGAGGGACCCGCACCTGGGCCACGAGGAGGCTGAAGTTCCGCAGCCCCTTCCGCGCGGCGAGCTGGACCGCCATAGCATTGGCCGGCGCCGTGGTCTCGAAACCCACCGCGAAGAAGACCACCTGGCGTTCCGGCTCCCGCTCGGCGATCGCGACGGCGTCGAGCGGCGAGTAGACCACGCGCACGTCGCCGCCCTCGGCCCGAACGTGCAGCAGGTCGTCGCTCGTGCCCGGCACCCGGAGCATGTCCCCGAACGAGGTGAACACGACCCCCGGCCGGCGGGCCATCCGGAACGCGCGATCGAGGATGTCCACCGGCGTGACGCAGACCGGGCAGCCGGGCCCGTGCACCAGCGTGACGCCGGGCGGCAGCATCTCGTCGATGCCGTAGCGCACGATCGCGTGCGTCTGGCCGCCGCACACCTCCATCAGGGTCCAGGGGCGGGTGACGATCGCGCGCAGGGTCTCGGCGTATCGCTGCGCCGCCGACCCGTCGCGGTACTCGTCGAGGTACCTCACGGCACCTCCGACCGTTCGATCGCCTGCATCTCGCCGTCCAGTCCGGCCAGCTCCTGCATCTCCTCGAGGTACCGGAAGGTCTCCTCGGCGTCCTCGGGCGCGATCCGGCTCAGCGCCAGGCCCACGTGCACGATCACGTAGTCGCCGACGGCGGCTTCGGGCACGTACTCCAGGCACACGTCGCGGCTCGCCCCGCCGAACCGCACGGTGCCGTAGCGGAGCCCGCCCGGTCCGGCATGGGTCTCGAGGATCTCGCCCGGGATGCCGAGGCACATGCGGCTACCCTCCGCCTTCGAGGAGCTGGTGCGCCGCCACCATGGCCTGCCCGATCGCCAGGCCGCCGTCGTTGGGCGGCACGCGGCAGTGCGCCACCACGGTGAGCCGGCGGGCCCGCAGCTCCCGCGCGGCGAGCGAGAGCAGCGCGGCGTTCTGGAAGCAGCCGCCGGTGAGCACCACCCGGCTCACGCCCAGCCACTCGGCCGCGGCGCCGATCATCCGGGCCATCGTCAGGTGGAACCGCCCGGCGACCACCGGGGCCGCGGTGCCGCGACCGAGATCGGCGAGCAGTCCCCGCACCACGGGCCGCCAGTCCAGCTCCACGAGCGCGTCGCCCGTCCCGCCCGGCGCCTCGCGCAGCGTGAACGGGTACGCGCCCGCCGTGACCGGGGCGGCGATCTGCTCGAGCAGCATCGCCGCCTGGGCCTCGTACCGCGACTCCTGGCGCAGGCCGAGCAGCGACGCGACCGCGTCGAACAGCCGGCCCGCGCTCGAGGTGCGGACCGCGTCGCCCGGGGACCGGAACAGGGACTCGAGGACCTCGCGGCGGCCGCGCGCCTCCGCCACCGGCGCCAGGTCGAGCGTCCACAGCTCCTCGCCCATCGTCTCGTGCAGCACGCCCAGGGCCGACCGCCACGGCTGGCGCGCCGCCGCCTCCCCGCCGGGAAGCCGGAAGGTCGCCAGGCGCGCCACCCTCACGAAGCCGGTGGCCGAGGCGCGGAGGAACTCCCCGCCCCAGATCGTGCCGTCGGTGCCGAGGCCCGTGCCGTCCCACGCGACGCCCAGCACCTCGCCCGCGAGATCGTGCTCGGCCATCGCCGCGGCGACGTGGGCGTGGTGGTGCTGCACCCGGATCACCGGCAACCCGCTCGCCTCGGCGAGGCGCGTCGTCGCGTAGTCGGGATGGAGATCGCAGGCGACGGCCACCGGGCGCAGCGCGTACAGGCGCTCGTAGTCCCGGACGGTGCGCCCGAGCGCCTCGAGCGACAGCCGGTGGTCCAGATCACCGATGTGCTGGCTCGCGACGATCTGCCCGTGCTGGCTCCAGGCCACGGTGTTCTTGAGGTGGCCGCCGAGCGCGCGCACCGTGGGCAGGTCGCCGGTGACCGCCACCGGCAACGGCGCGAAGCCTCGCGCGCGCCGGATGACCAGCAGCTCGCCGTCCACCACCCGGGCCACGGAGTCGTCCACGTGGCGGGCGACCGGGCGGTCGTGATGCAGGAACGCGTCCGCGATCGAGCCCAGCCGCGCGCGCGCGTCGTCCGCCTCGACGGCCATCGGCTCCTCGGAGAAGTTCCCGCTGGTGCACACCACCGGGAACCCGAGCCGGGCGAGCAGGAGGTGGTGCAGCGGGGAGTACGGCAGCATCGCGCCCACCGAGCGCAGGCCGGGCGCCGTCTCCGGCGACACCGCGCCGCGGTCCACCAGCGGCAGCAGCAGGATCGGGGCCGACGGCGAGGTCAGCAGTTCCGCCTCCCGCTCGCCGACGCGGGCCGCGCGGCGCACCGCGTCGAGGCTCGGGAACATCACCGCGAACGGCTTCGCTTCCCGCCCCTTGCGCGCCCGGAGCCGCGCCACCGCGGCGCCGTCGCGCGCGTCCACGATCAGCTGGTAGCCACCGAGCCCCTTGAGCGCGAGGATCCGGCCGGAGCGCACGACCGCGGCCGCCGCCTCGAGCGGGTAGGTCGCGCCGGGCGGCGCGTCGCGGTCCCGGCCCTCGAACGCGAGGCGCGGGCCGCACCGCGGGCACGCCACCGGCTGCGCGTGGAAGCGCCGGTCCCGCGGGTCGTCGTACTCGGCCGCGCAGTCCGGACACAGGGCGAACGCGCGCATCACCGTCAGCGGCCGGTCGTAGGGCAGCCCCTCGATGATCGAGAGCCGCGGGCCGCACGCGGTGCAGTTGAGGAAGGGGTAGCGGTAGCGGCGATCGTCCGGATCGTTCAGCTCCCGCAGGCAGTCGGGACACGTGGCGAGATCGGGCAGCATCGCCACCACCGGCTCGGGGCCGGTCTCGCTCTCGAGAATCGCGAACCGCTCCGCCCCCTGCGGCTCCACCCACGCCACGTCGACCCGTCGCACGACCGCCGCCGGGGGCGCCTCGCCCTCCAGCCGGCGGGCCAGCTCGGTCACCCGCTCCTCCGGGCCCTCCACCTCGATCACCACGCCGTACGAGGTGTTGCGCACCGACCCCGCCAGCCCCAGCGACACGGCCAGCCGGAAGATGAACGGCCGAAATCCGGTGCCCTGCACCGCCCCCGTGACGACGATGCGCGCGGCGAGCGGCCGCGGCGCGAGGGGCGCCAGGAGTGCGCTCACCGCGCCTCGACCCCCGAGGAGGCCGGCCGCGCCGCGTGCTTCGCCGCGATCCGCCGCTCGAGCCAGGCCACCACGTCCCCGACGCCCTCCCCGGTCCGGCACGACGTCGACACGATCGCGACGCCGGGATGCACGTCGTGCACCGCGAGCGCGGCCGCGCGCGGATCGAAGTCGGTCCGGTCCAGCAGGTCCACCTTGTTCACCACGACGAGATCGGCCCGCCGGAACATCAGCGGGTACTTCTTGGGCTTGTCGTGCCCCTCCGTCACCGAGAGCAGCATCACCGCGTCGTCCTCGCCGAGATCGAATTCCGCGGGACACACCAGGTTCCCCACGTTCTCGATCACCACCACGTCGCAGCCGTCCTCCGCGAGGTGATGCAGGACGTGGTGCACCATCCGCGCGTCGA
Source organism: Gemmatimonadales bacterium (assembly GCA_035502185.1). Lineage (NCBI taxonomy): Bacteria > Pseudomonadati > Gemmatimonadota > Gemmatimonadia > Gemmatimonadales > Gemmatimonadales bacterium. The sequence continues at coordinate 1,616 of DATJUT010000103.1, read as the reverse complement.
GGTGACAGGCGGCGCCCGTGTTGATCTGGTGCACGGGGCCGCCGAACCGGTCCAGCCGGTCCTTGTCACAGCTGCCCACGATGTCGCCCTCGACCACGCCCACCCGGTGGTGCACGGCCAGCGCCGGCAGCACGCGCTCCAGCAGCGACGTCTTCCCCGACCCGGGGGCGCTCATCAGGTTCACCGCGTAGATCCCGTGCTCCGCCAACAGGTGCCGGTTCTCGCGCGCCACCGCGTCGTTCGGCGCCAGCAGCCCCGCCTTGACGTCAATCTCGTGCATGCGCCACCTCGGTCTCGTCCTCCAGCTCCAGCGTCCGCACCTCCAGCTCCCGCCCGCTCACGATCCGGGTGCGCTCCGAGCCGCACACGCCGCAGCGGAAGACGAGATCCTCGACCGGGCTCTCCTGCCCGCACGCGTCGCACGCCACCACCAGCGGCACCGGATCGAACACCAGCCTGGCACCGCTCAGGGGAGTCGAGGCCGCGAGGCACTCGAAGGCGAAGTCGAGGGCATCGGTCGAGACGCCGGACAGCTCCCCGACGCGGACGTGGATCGCCGCGACGCGGGCGCCGGGTTCGGAGGCGAGCCGCTGCTGGACTGCCTCGATCAGGTTCTGGGCGATGCCTGCTTCGTGCATGTCTGAACCCCGAGCACTTTCCACTGCATTAGCTGTGCCTCGACGCGCCGGACCAGCTCCGGCAGCGCTGCCCGAACGGCAGGGGTCAGTTGTTCGCCGAACATGCGGGTTTCCTGGGCTTCGACGGCGAAAAAGACGGTCTCGGTGGGCAGCGGGATGTCGAGCGTGCGGCCCAGGGCCAGGGCGGTGCCCAGGCTGACGTCGTGGTAGGAGACCGCCCGGAGGGTCGGGATGGCTTCGTCGGGGGTGAGGCGGTAGATGGTGCCCGGGGGGCCCCGCCGCCACTCGATCGCGTCCACGATGATGGCGCGATCGTAACCGGCCAGCAGGTCCACGAAGCGCATTCCGCCCCAAGCGCTCTGCACCACGTCCACCGGGGTGGCGGCCAGCCGCTCCGCCAGGATCTCGGCGGCGCGCACGCCGACGGCGTCATCGGTCAGGAGCGGGTTGCCCAGCCCGACGACGACGACGCGCTCGGCCGTCCCGTCTGCCGCCACGTTCGATCCCCCACTCCCGCCGCCGTGACCCTACGCCTACACCCCACACCCTTACACCCTCTTACACCGCTACTGCCTAGTCCCGCCTCACGACCTGCAGCACTTCGCCCTCGGGATCGCGGATGGTGACCTCGAGCGGCATTTCCCCCAGCAGGCTGTGGGTCGCGCAGCCCAGGCACGGGTCGTAGGCGCGGAACGCCATTTCGACCATGTTCAGCAGCCCCTCCGAGACCTGCTTGCCCGAGATCAGGCCCTTGGCGGCCTTCTCCACGCCCATCGCCATCCGGGCAGCGTTGCCCTGGGTCGCGACGATCAGGTTCGCCATCGTGATCACGCCGCGCTCGTCGGTCTTGTAGTGGTGGATCAGCGTCCCGCGCGGCGCCTCGACGACGCCGACGCCCTCGGACGGCTTCACCGTGGGCAGGGTGCGGACGTTCTTGTCCACCAGCACCGGATCGGCGGCAATCTCCTGCAGCCGCTC
>DATJUT010000102.1 GCA_035502185.1 Gemmatimonadales bacterium | reverse complement strand
CGCCGTAGCGTGGAGCTTGGCCTGTGGCCGCCGCTGGGTGGGGGGGTTAGATTCCGCGCCGTCACGGGACGTGGCGCAGCCCGGTAGCGCACCTGAATGGGGTTCAGGGGGTCGCGGGTTCGAATCCCGCCGTCCCGACTCGACAAGCCTCGATCCAGCAGCAAATTGCCGGGTCGGGGCTTCTCATTATGACCGGCAGGCTGCTTGGGTTGCAGTCCGTCTGGCTCGCCGAGCCGGTCGATCGGCTGCCGTTCCAGTCCTGTTCCGAGCGACGTATCTTGCCGCCAGTCTCCGGCGCTGCATCTCGGCCCAGCTCCGGAGGGGACGCTAGACCTCTGCCTTGAGCGCACTCATGGATAACGGCACGCTGGCCCTTCTCATCCCCGTCCTCGCTCTTGCCATTCCCATCGTCGCCATCGTTTCCAACCGACTGGTCAAACTCCAGCAGCTTCGGATCGAGGAGGCGAAGGTCAGGGCTGGGACCGGCGACGGTGCCGCACCCGAGTCTCTCTCTGATGAAGTCGCCCAACTCCGCCAGGAACTGGCCGACGTACAGGAGCGGCTCGACTTCGCTGAGCGCACGCTTGCTCAAGTGCGCAATCGCCCACCGCTCGCGGCGGGTCCGGAGAAGCAGAAATGACAGCCTGGCGGGCCCTCGCACAGGCGCTATGAGGGCTGTCCTTTGGCGAGGCGATGGCTGACCCGCGTCTCACCATCGTGCATCAGCCGCGAGTTGCCGGGCTACGAGGAGTACTGCACCCGGACGCGCTACCGACTGGTCCCGGTCGTGTGGTAGGTGGGGCGAGTGATTCGTTGGGCCGACTGACTGCCGTTGCTCGCGGTTTCCGACCCGTGATTGTGCCCGCGCTCCGAATGTCTTTGGCGAGCTGCTAGCGATCCGGTGACCCGGATTGGAAGAGCGGGTCGGCGAGGGCAGCTGCGGGCGGAGTCCAGTTCGGGGGGAGACCCAGCCACTCCAGTGCCGCCGCCCGGTCGCGGAACACCTGCAGCTCGTCCCCTGCCTCGCCCCGCAGCATCTCGTGCATCCGCGCCAGTCCGAAAATGATGTCCGTGGCCACGAGGACGGCGCGACGGGCATGCTCCCCGAATGGATTGATCTGCGCGAGGACGAGGAGCCCCTTGGGGGTGACGCGCGGCTCGCCGACGTCGGTGAGGTCTTGCAACTGACGGAAGCTCGGCTCGAACCGCGGGTCCGCCCGGAGTGCCCGCGAATGTGCCTGAAGCTCCTCGTCCGTCAATGCGCCCCAGGCGCGACTCCAGACCACCCGGTTTCCCAGGTCGAGGCGGTATGTGGCCGGCATGGGGGCCAACGTACGGCGCCTCGGGCGCCGCCACCAGACCGGCCGGACGCTCGAGCTGCAAGTCGTTGTTCGAGTTGATGATGCGATGGCGGGCCAAGGGGTCGGCACTCCTCGTGCTGGCACTCGCCTTGCAGTTACCCGTCCTTCGGATGACGACGCCATCCCGATCCTGGCCGTCACCTGGCGGTCGGCTGTGCCGATTCGCACCGTAGCTGGGCACGCTGTGGCGGGGGTATTGGATGCCGACGAGACCGCGTGGGGGCACGAAGCCCGGGAAGCGCAAGGAGGCAGCGCAGCCGAAGGTGCGCGCCGGCCTCCCCTGGGAGTCCGTGCCCGATGGCATGTACAGGCTCCGCGGCGCTCACGGGACGATCGAGTTTCTGAGCACGGCGTTCGGGTTGCTCACGGGGTGGTCGGTCAACGAGTGGGTCGGCCGGTCGTTCGCGGAGCTCGTTCATCCGGAGGATCTGCCCGAAGCCGCCGCCCGGTACGAGGCCACGTGCAGGGGTGAGAGCGTGCCGCCCTACGAGTTGCGGGTCAGGACCCGGGCGGGCGACTACCGGCTCGGCGAGGTCCATAGCGCCCCCTACGTCGAAGACGGGCGCGTGGTTGGCGAGATCGGCATCGTTCGCGACGTCACCGAGCGCCGGGCCACCGAGAAGGCACTGCGCGAGAGCGAGGCGCGCTTCCGCCTGATGCTCGAGGCGGCCCTGGAGGGGATCGGCCTCCTGGAGGACGGCCGGGTCGTAGACTGCAACGAGGACCTGGCCGCGATGCTGGGGTACACGCGAGACGAGGTGATCGGGAGATCGGTCTTCGATTTCGTGGCTCCCGAAGACACGGCCAACGTGGCCGAGCGCATGCGGTCGGGGCCGATGGGCCCGTCCGAGCAGAGGGCGCGACGCAAGGACGGCTCCACGTTCCACGTCGAAGTCCAGGGACGTCCGCTCCCGTACCAGGGCCGGCAGTTGCGCGTCGTCGCCATCCGGGACATCACCGAGCGCAGGCGAGCGGAGCTGGTGCAGCACGCGATCTTCCGCATCTCCGAGGCGGCGCACACCGTGGTCAGCCTGCAGGATCTGTTCGCGGCGCTGCACCGGATCGTGGGCGAGCTGATGCCGGCGCGAAACTTCTACATCGCGCTGTACGATGCCGAGACCGACACCCTCAGCTTCCCCTATTTCCAGGACCAGTACGACGACACTCCCGCGCCCAAGCCGCCGGGCCGAGGCCTGACGGAGTACGTGCTGCGGACGGGCCGGCCGTTGCTGGCCACTCCGGAGGTGAGCCGCGAGCTCGAGCGCCGCGGAGAGGTGGAGCTGATCGGCGCCCCGTCCCTGGACTGGCTCGGCGTGCCGCTCGTCGCGGCCGGGAAGACCACGGGCATCCTGGTGGTGCAGACCTACGAGGAGGGCGTGCGCTACTCGACGGGAGATCTCGATCTCCTCCAGTTCGTGTCCGCGGAGATCGCCATGGCCGTGGAGCGCAAGCGGGCCGAACAGGCGTCGCGAGAGAGCGAAGAGCAGTTCCGCCAGCTGGTCGAGCACATGCACGACGCCCTGATCCGCGACGACGTCGCGGGCAACATCACCTTCGCGAACGACCAGTTCCTCGCCCTGTTCGGCTTCGAGCGGTCGCAGCTGCGTCATCTCACGCTCGGCGACTACGTCGCACCGGAATGGCGGGAACGACTGCGGGAACGGCACGACCGCCGGCTGCGCGGTGAGGCCGTGCCCGGCACGTACGAGTTCGAGGGCATCGGTCACGACGGGAGGCGGCTCTGGCTGGAGGTGGACGTCGTGCCGCTGAGGGACCGGTCCGGCCGCCCGATCGGAACGCAATCGGCCATACGCGACATCAGCGAGCGCAAGGCGCTGGAGGCGCAGCTCAGGCAGGCGCAGAAGATGGAAGCCGTGGGGCATCTGGCCGGCGGCGTCGCGCACGACTTCAACAACCTGCTCACCACCATCCTCGCCTCCCACGAGCTGCTGTCGGCGGAGTTGCCCGCCGATGGGGCGCACGCGGAGGAGCTCGAGACGATCCACCAGGCCGCGCGCCGGGCGGCCGAGCTCACGCGCAACCTGCTGGCCTTCAGCCGTCAGCAGGCCATCGAGTTGCGCGCGGTGCCCCTGGGCGAGCTGGTCGGCGGCTTCGCGCGGCTCGCCCGCCGGATTCTCCCGGAGGACATCGAGGTCGCCGTGCAGGTCGGGACGCCGGACTCCGTCGTCCACGCCGACTCGGGGGCCGTCGAGCAGATGCTGATGAACCTCGTCACGAACTCCCGCGACGCCATGCCGGGCGGCGGCACGCTGCGCCTGGCCGTCGGCCGCGAGGTGCTGGACGAGGAGTTCCGCCGCGCTCATGGCTGGGGCAAGCCTGGCGACTACGTCGTGCTCACGGTGGCCGACACCGGCCGGGGCATGGAGCCGAAGACGCTGCAGCGCATCTTCGAGCCGTTCTTCACCACCAAGCCCGTGGGCGCAGGCACCGGCCTGGGCATGGCCATGGTGTACGGCCTGGTCAAGCAGCACGACGGCTTCATCAACGTCACCAGCGAGCCGGGGCAGGGCACGACGGTCCGGATCTACTTCCCGGCCCTCGCCGAATCAGCCAGTCCCGCGCCCGTGGTCGCCGCCAGCGCGACCCGCGGAGGCGACGAGACCATCCTGCTGGTCGAGGACGACGCCACGCTCAAGCGCACGGCCACGCGGGTGCTGGAGAAGTACGGCTACACGGTGACCACGGCCGCGGACGGCCTCGACGCCCTCAACATCATCCGGACCGGGCAGGCGGCGCCGGACCTGATCATCAGCGACGTGGTGATGCCGCACGTCAGCGGGCCGCAGCTGCTGAGCGCCCTGCGCGACGCGGGCGCGACGCCGCGGATGCTCTTCACCAGCGGATACGCGACGCGCGACGTGCGAGAGCGGGCGCTGCTCGAGAGCGGCGTGCCGTTCCTCTCCAAGCCGTGGACGATCGCCGAGCTGCTCCGGAAGGTCCGCGAAGTGCTCGAGGCGCCTCCCGCCGGCTGAGGCAGCCGAGCGGCTCCAGCAGTACCTCGCCGCTCGAAATCCGCGAGCAGCACTGCGCCAACAGCCGCGCCCGGGCCGTCACTGCTCCGGCAGCGCGGGTGCCGGCGAGCCGTCGGACCACGCGCGCAGCGGCACCATGAACACCGCGACCCGTTCGGGTGCGCCGAGGAACTGGGGATTCAGCAGCACGGGCGAGCGGGCGAGGTCGGCGCCCCACGCCCCGCTGTCCGACGCCACCGCGTAGAACATGAGGTGCGGCACCCAGTGCCCGGCGGAGTCGTCGAGGAAGGCGTCCTTGGACATCATGTAGCTCATCGCGCCCGGCTCGAGGGGCGGCAGCGTGCTGCGCGCCAGAGCGGCGCGGACGCCGTCCACCGTCGGCGGCTTCGATGAGCCGGACAGGACCAGCGCCGTGCGATTGAGGGTGAGGGGCAGGATGGACCGCGCGGCCGCCGGGTTGAAGCAGGTCGGGCCCCGCAGCCGCGGGTTCCAGAACTGCTGCGCATCGAGCGGCGACATCCACGACCGCTCCACTATGCACACGAAGCCGTTCCTCCCCTCCACGGCCCGCTCGTAGCCGTGCGGGCCCAGCACCAGGATGGTCGCGTCGCGCGAGACGGCATCCGGCGCCGCGCTGCGGGCGAGCGCGATCTCGGCGGCACGATCCGGGATCAGGTACGCCGCGATCGGGGCCATGGAGGCGTAGGGCGCCTGCCCGGACTGGGCCCATGACCGGGCGGTCACGGTGCCGACGAGCGCGGCGGCGATGACGAGCGAGCGTACCGAACGTGCGATGGTCATGGGTTGCCTCCGGGGGACGTTTCCTCTTCGGCGGGACCTCCTCCGTATCACCTTGAACCCGATCCAGTTCCCCGACGACGTGTTACACTTCTATCGTTCACGGCCAGACGGACACCCCCGACCTGCCGCGGTCTCGACGACCCTGGCGAGTCGCGCTGTCGCCCGTCCCGGCTTCGCTCGACGACCGTGCGGGCGTCGGAGCCAAGGCGCACGAGAGGGACCATGGATCGCCAGCAGCTGCGCGAAGCGCAGTCTCCGTTGAAGGAAAAGTACCGAAGCGACCCGGCCGCGGCCGTGGTAACCCTGCGGGCGACGGGCAGGCTGGGAGAGGGCGTCTCCTGCAACGTCGAGACGGGTCGCGCGCTCGTACAGGCGGGCCTTCACCCCGCGACGGGTGGAACCGGCCTCGCCGCGTGCTCCGGGGACATGCTCCTGCAGGCGCTGGTGGCGTGCGCGGGCGTCACGCTCTGCGCGGTGGCCACATCGATGGGATTGGCCGTTCGCGGCGGAACGCTCACGGCGGAAGGCGATCTCGATTTCCGGGGCACGCTGGGCGTTTCGAAGGAGGCTCCGGTGGGGTTCCGCGACATTCGCCTGCAGATCTCCCTGGACAGCGACGCCGCGGAGCCGGAGAGGCGCAAGCTGCTGGAGCTGACCGAGCGCTACTGCGTGGTGTACCAGACGCTGGTCGGTCGGCCGTCCGTGCGCCTGTCGTATGCGGAGGCAGCGGGCTGATCGACCGCTGAAGGCGGCGCGCCGGGGCGCTCGCGCCCCGTGCTCAGTCCCGCAGCTCCTCGATGCCGGCCGTGCGCAGCAGGCGCGCGTACCTCGGGTCGCGGGCCAGGCCGTGGTGGTCGTAGGGGAGATCGTTGAGGACGCGACGCAGCCGGCCCGGCCGGTGATGGTACGCGCGCTCCACCCAATCCATGGCCTGGGTCCACTCACCCAGCTCGGCCAGCACGATGATGATCTTGTCGCCCAGCAGGCGGGTGCTGCGGGTTTCGGCGAACGCGCCGTCCCGCTCCGCCAGCGTCGTCAGCGTCGCCAGCTCGCGCCGCAGGTCGCGCTCGCGCGCGACGAGCCATCCGTGCTGCGCGGCGTCCTCCGCGACGGCGGCGATGCGGTCGGTATCGCCGCGGATGCCGAGCAGCTGGCGGCGCGCGTCGAGGGCCTCGTCGTGGCGGCCCGCGCGGTGGCAGCTCATCTCCAGGCGCTCGAGCGCCGCATCGTAGCGCGGGTGCAGGCGCAGCGCCTGGCGCAGCGGTGCGATCGCCTCGTCGTAACGGCCCAGGGCCATCAGCACGTCGGCGAGGCCGACGTACATGAACGCGGCCTTCGGCGCGAGCTGCACGGCCGAGCGCATGTGGTCCAGCGCCTCGAGCGGGCGCCCCGCGATCCGCAGCCAGGCTCCGTACATGCGATGCGCGTCGGGGTCGTCCGGGTCCAGCTCGACGCTGAGGGCCAGCTCCGAGCCGGCCATCTCGAAGTCATCTTCCCAGTAGAGGAACACCGTCCCCAGCGCCATGTGCACCGCGCCCAGGGTATCGTCGATGGCCAGGGCCCGCAGGCGCAGTTCCCGCGCCTTGGGCAGGACCTCGTCCCGGTCGGCGAAACCCCGCACCCCCAGGACCAGATACAGGTTCGCCAGCGCGGTGAGCGCCGCGGCGCTGCCCGGCGCCTTGGCCACGGCCTTCTCGGCGTACACCCGGCCCATGAGCAGCTTCTCCTGGGCGCCTTCACCTCCCTGCGTGGAGTGGGTGTACAGCTCGCGCGCCTTGGCCACGAGCTCCCGGACCTCGGGCGGGTCGGCCATCACGTCGTGCGGCTCGGACCGGCGGGCCGAGGCGACGCGCTTGGGGCCCGGAGTGGACTCCAGCGGCCGGAGGGCGTTGAGCACGGCGGCCGCGTCGGCCGGGCGCCGGTCCCGGTCCTTGGCCAGAAGCTGCTCGACCAGCGCCGCGAGCGCGGGAGCCACGTCCGGCCGGCAGACGCATACGGGCTCGACGGGGTCGGCGAAATGGGCGGCGAGCGTCGCGACGGCGGAGGTCCGCACGAAGGGAGGCCGGCCGGCGAGCAGCTCGTAGGCCACGCACCCCAGGCTGTAGAGGTCGGCCCGCCCGTCGAGGTCCGGCTGGTTCGATGCCTGCTCGGGACTCATGTACGCGACGGTGCCGATGATCATGCCCGTGGCCGTCAGCGAGATCCCGTCGGGCGCCGCCTGCTCGCCCGCGGCGATGCCGAAGTCCGCCAGCAACGCCCGCCCGCCGTACCAGAAGATGTTCTCGGGCTTCACGTCGCGGTGCACGACCCCCATGGCGTGCGCGTAGGCCAGGGCCTCGGCCGTGTCGGCGATGATCCGCATCACGTCCGCGGGCGCCACCGGCCGGCCGCCGTCGAGCTGCGCGCGCAGCGTGGCGCCGTCGATGAACGGCATCACGTAGTAGAGCCAGCCGTCGGATTCCCCGGAATCGAACAGCGGGACGATGTTGGGATGCACCAGCTGCGCGGTGAGCCGGATCTCGCGCGCGAAGCGCTCGGCCCCGAGCGCGCGGGACAGCTCCGGCGTCAGCACCTTGATCGCGACCGCGCGGCCCAGGATCCCGTCCCGGGCGAGGAACACCGTGCCCATCCCGCCGCGGCCCAGCTCGCGTGTCACGGTGAAACGGGCCGGCAGCGACGGCCTGAGCGCTGCCCCGGTCATGTGCGGCGGTGGCGGGGAGGCACTAGCGGTGCAGCGCCTCCCGGATGCCGGCGAGGTGCTGGAACGCGCTTCGCACCGGGCGGTGCTCGATGAAGGGCCGCGCCGTCGGCGGCGCGCCGGCCTCGCGCGACGGGCGAGCGGCGCGGTCCAGCTCCGCCGCGCGCCACTCGGCGTCGCACAGCCCCTCGACGAAGCTGGCGGGCATATGCGCTCCAGGCTCCATGCGGTCCGCGAGTGCGTCGGCGCGGGCGCCCATCGTCCCTCGGTTTGCTCGGTGAGCCGTAATCCTAACTGACCGGATGGTGTGTGCCTAGAGATGCGACCGGCAGAGGGTTGCGGTGAGGGGTGCCGTGACGGGTGGTGAAACACACCTCGGAGTCCCGCACGGCGGGGCGCAGAATCCGGCTTCGACGCTCGGAATCCCTCGAGAGTCCGGCATTTCGTCGTCTTGCGAGGGATCCCTGAGCCCCATGGGGTTCAGGGGTCGCGGGTTCAAGTCCCGCCGTCCCGACTTCACAAGCTCCGATCCGGCATGGACTTGCCCGGTCGGAGCTCTGCGCCGCTCACGGAACCGTTGCCGACCGGCTGCCCGGCGACACCTCGTAGTGACCGATGCCTCGATGGTGGAGGACATGGGCTGTCTCCGAGTGATGGTTGAGCCGCGCGCTCCACGCGATGAGGCCGCGTGGAAGCACCAACTCGGGCAGTTGCAGCGGCTCCAGCTGAGGGCGCCCGGGGGTCGGCGCACGCCGCCCCGGTAGAGGAACGACTACGGGCCGCACTTCAGTTCATGAGCCTCACCCACGCCAGCAGGCCGGCCATGGCGGCTACCGTCACCGGCACCCCGAAGCGTGCGAAGTCGCGGAACGAGATGGTGATCCCCAGTTCGCGCGCTTGTTGGACGACGATGATGTTCGACACGCTGCCGAGGATGATGAGGCTCCCGCCGAAGCTGTTGGACAGTGCCAGCACGTAGGCGGTCGGCGGATGCGCCACGGGGACCACCCTCACCAGCAGCAGCACCGCCGCGGAGTTGTTGATCAGGTTCGAGACCACGGCCGTCACGACGGCCAGAACGGATGGCGACTGGAGATTCAACCCAGCATGCCCGAGCCACAGCACGGCGTGTTCGCCGTAGCCCGTGGCTTGGAATGCGCCGGTCACCACGAACAATCCCAGGAACAGGACCAGAATCGACCAGTCCACCTTGCCGAGCAAGTCTTCGGTCGGGTACGTCCGGCTGGCGAGATGAATGGCGGCGGCGGTCAAGGCGACGATTTCCTTGGGCACCGGCGAGAAGAAGAACGCGACGACCAACCCCAGAATGACCAGGCCCTTGACCGTGTGCGCACGGTTGAACGGCAGGAGAGATGGCCTCACGCTCGCCGGGACCGGCGCCGAGGACGCGAGGCTGCGACGGGACATCGTCCAGATGAGAGCGTAGGCACAGCCGAGGGCAAACAGCACCGGCGAGATACACCAGAGCAGGTATCGCCCGAAATCCAGTCCGGCAACCTGGGCGATGAGCATGTCTTGCGGATTGCCGACCACCGTGGCGGCCGCACCGATGTTGCTGGCAATTGCCAACGCGATGAGATAGGGAACGGGATTGAGCTGCCGGCGGAGCAGCGCCGTCGCCACGACGGGCGCGAAGACGAAACAGATGATGTCGTGATTGAGAAACGCCGATAGTCCTGCCGCCACCAGCATCAGGGTAAGCAGGAACCGCGCGGGGTTGTCGAGCCGGGCCGAGACCGCGTTGGCCACCTGGTCGAAGAAGCCGGACAGGCGCAATTGCGCGGAGATCACGAAGAAGCCGAACAACAGCAGGATCGTCGGCCAGTTGACGAAACCGATCACCGCCGTCGTCGGCAATCCGGAGAAGACCATGATGGCAATCGCGCCCAGCAACGCGATGCCGGTGCGGTTCACCTTGAAGCCGGGCACATGCCCGACGGCGACGCCGAGATAGGTGAGCGCGACAATCGTCAGTACCACGGTCGTCGGAGGAGAAGGGGTCATGGTGGCGGCGCTCACGCGGAGCCTTGGCGTGGGTGATCGGGAACTGTCTCCGGCGGGTCAAGCCCTCCCCGGCCACCGGCGTCCGACCTACGGCTGCGCGCAAGACAGCCGGCCGCTGGAGGCAGCCGAATCGTGGCGCAGGCCGACACCGCCCGCGGATTCGGCTGGTGGACGATAGTCTGGCGGCAAGCGACTCGGCAAGATCACGCAATGCAGGAGCCCAGCCAGGGTGTGTGTCGCCGTGCGGAGCCCCGTCGCGCCCTCGGATCCGGCAGCGACCCTTCCGCGCGGTGCACCCCGGAGACAATGTGAAAGGATGTGCCGGCGGTCGACGGGCCGTCGTTCTCCCGGGCCCTCTGGCGGATCGGGGCGGCGGAGGACGAGCGGGTGGCCGCGGCCGCCGAAGAGATGTTCCTGCGCGAGCTGGAACGGTCGCGCGAGGTGAGGGGAGGGCAGCCGCAATGAGCCGCGGAAACTCATGAAGACGAGCCCTCTCGCAGGCAGGCCGGCGGAACCCGGGATGCTGGTCGACGTGCCCAGGCTCATCACGGCCTACTACACCGAGGCTCCCGACCCGTCGGTGCCGGAACAGCGGGTGGCGTTCGGCACCTCGGGACATCGCGGCACGGCCTTCAACCGGTCGTTCAATGAAGGTCACATCCTGGCCATCACCCAGGCGATCTGCCTCCATCGAAAGCGGCAGGGCGCCGGTGGCCCGCTCTATCTGGGCATCGACACCCACGCGCTGGCGATCCCGGCTTACGCAACCGCGCTCGAGGTGCTGGCGGCCAACGGAGTCGAGGTGATGCTCGCGGCGGGGGACGAATACACGCCGACCCCGGTGATCTCCCACGCGATCCTGTCGTACAACCGAGGCCGCACGACGGGGCTGGCCGACGGCATCGTCATCACGCCGTCCCACAATCCGCCACGCGACGGCGGGTTCAAGTACAACCCGCCCAACGGCGGGCCGGCGGAGTCCGCGGTCACCGGTTGGATCGAGGCGAAGGCCAACGAGCTGCTCGAGAGTGGCCTGCGGGAGGTGAAGAGGATCCGGTTCGAGAAAGCTCTTCGCGCGTCAACGACGCACCAGCACGACTACCTCACGGCGTACATCACGGATCTCGCCAACGTGCTGGACATGGAGGCCATTCGCGGGGCGAAGATCACCCTTGGGGTCGATCCGCTCGGCGGCGCAGGGGTCCACTTCTGGGGGCCGATTGCCGAACGCTACGGGTTGAACCTCACGGTGGTGAGCGAGGCCGTCGATCCGACCTTCCGGTTCATGACCGTGGATTGGGACGGTCAGATACGGATGGACCCGTCGTCGGCCTACGCGATGCAACGATTGATAGGGATGAAGGACCGTTTCGACCTGTCGTTCGCCTGCGACACGGACCATGACCGGCACGGCGTCGTCACCCGCAGCGCGGGACTGCTGCCGCCCAACCACTACCTCGCCGTTGCCATCTTCTACCTCTTCCAGCACCGGCCGAAGTGGCGCCAAGAGGCGGCGATCGGCAAGACGGCGGTGAGCAGCCAGATGATCGATCGCGTCGCGGCGAAGCTCGGCCGGCCGCTCTATGAGGTGCCGGTCGGCTTCAAGTGGTTCGTCGACGGCTTGCTCGACGGTTCACTGGGCTTCGGCGGCGAAGAGAGCGCCGGGGCGTCGTTCGCCCGTCTGGATGGCACCGTCTGGACGACGGACAAGGATGGCATCATCCCGGCGCTGCTCGCGGCCGAGATCACCGCGCGCCTGGGCCGCGACCCCGGGGAGATCTACGGCGACCTGACCCACGAGCTCGGCGAGCCGGCCTACGACCGGGTCGAAGCGCCCGCGACCCCGGCACAAAGGAAGCTGCTCGCGGCGCTCTCGCCCGGCCAGGTGCGCTGCCCCGACCTCGCCGGGGAGAAGGTCCAGAGCGTCATCACGGAGGCGCCAGGCAACCACGCGCCGCTCGGCGGCGTGAAGGTGACCGCCGCAACCGGCTGGTTCGCGGCCCGGCCATCGGGCACCGAGGACATCTACAAGATCTACGCCGAGAGTTTCCGGGGGAAGGACCAGCTGGACCGGATCGTGGAGCAGGCCCAGGCGATCGTGGATGCGGCGCTCGCGGCCGGAACGCCGAATGCCGCACGCCGATCATGAAGATGTTCCGTCACCCACGGAGTTCGTCGTGAATCCCATGAACGACCGAGCCGGGACGACCACGTGAGCGCGCCCGCCGACGTGGTGTTCCTCCTCGACTGCGACAACACGCTGCTCGATAACGACCGCGTGCAGGACGACCTCCGCGATCACCTGGCGCGGGAGTTCGGGCCGGCGTGTCGGGATCGGTACTGGGCAATCCTCGAGCAACTGCGCGCCGAGCTCGGATACACCGATTACCTGGGTGCCCTGCAGCGCTACCGGATGGGAGACATGGGCGACACCCGGCTGCTGCTGATGTCGTCGTTCCTGGTCGATTATCCGTTCGCGACCCGGCTGTACCCCGGCGCGCTCGACGTCGTCCACCATCTACGCACCTGGGGATTGACCGTCGTGCTGTCGGATGGCGATGTGGTGTTCCAGCCGCGCAAGATCCAGCGCTCCGGGCTCTGGGCGGCGGTGGAGGGACGGGTGCTGATCTACGTGCACAAGGAGCTGATGCTCGATGCCGTCGCCGCGCTCTATCCCGCCCGGCATTATGTCATGATCGATGACAAGCAGCGCATCCTGGCAGCGATGAAGAGTGTCTGGGGCGACCGCGTGACGACGGTCTTCCCCCGTCAGGGACACTACGCGCTCGACCCGCACAACCTCGCCGCGTATCCCGCGGCCGATCTCACGGTCGAGC